>JAJRPK010000034.1 GCA_024280785.1 Gammaproteobacteria bacterium | reverse complement strand
TGCACCAATGCGTTGACGTAGCTTTCGGTCAACAGCTCTTTTTCGGCACTTGATACGCCGTATGCCGGAACTAATCCATTGCACACCGAATCCAAAGCCATTTTAACCAGGCCTTCATACTCGGCACGAATAGCCGAATGACTTGGCACTGGCACAACGTCTCTCGATAGGGATTCATTCGCCGCCGTCCGATTACCAGTAAACTTATCAGTAAGCTTATCAGTAAGCGGCACGACACCGGACATAAACCCAGAGCGTGAACTCTCCAAACTGGCCAGCACCCTTGCTTTATCCGGCTTCATCGTCATCCCCCCAATCACCAAAAAAATTATCGAGTGCCGCTGCTATTCCCGACTTTTCTGGCGACTTCACCGGCTTTAACGGCGGCGGGTTCGGATCGAATGCCGGCGGGTTTTCTGGATCGTGTTCGTATGGTACTGGCACTGATTCTGGAACGACCTCAACCGCCACATTCTCAGCTTTGATAGTCTCTGTTTTTTGTGCTGGAGTACTCATCACCGACCGCTCCAGCAAAAAATCCTGACCTTTGCGCGTGTTAAACATCACTGGACCACACGAAGTCACCAGATATAACGGATAACGTGACTTTTCTTTTGCTGATCGCCTGACCTCAATCGAGTCACCCCAGAGCGCGGACAGATCGACGCAAGCGATTGCGCCGACCGTTCTACCCTTCTCTGCCATTACTTAGCTAAATCGCCGAGAATCTCCAACAGCAAGCCGTTTGACTCAGTGTTAGCCATTGTCTGCTTTAATGCCGCGATCTTATCGACCACCGGAACCGACTCAACTTCAACCGCTTCGCCGTTGTCGTTGTCTACTGTTACTTCTTCCATCTTTTTTTCCTCTCATTATTGGGCATAATTGCCCGATTCTAAAAGTGGTGAGTAAGTTACTCACCACTTTATTTTTTTACTCGCCTTGACAACTTCAATATTTTAATGTCCTGTTTACAGCCAAACAGGTTCAAAGCTTTCGACTTCATACGGTTCGCTGTATTCAAAAATATTTTGCCATTCGTCATTGCATAAACCGATAACTTTTCGACAAGCTCGCCGCCAGTAGTGAATTTCTTTAAATTTTTTATACCAAAGAGTATCTGGCCTTTCCGTTTTTCTGTACTGATACGCTTCGCCATAGCCCTTATCAGGTAGCCAACCCGCGTTAATCGAATGATCTGCTTGCGCCCACGACATAAACTTATCAAAAGCCTGACGCCCTTTTAATATCAGCTGATATTGACTAGCGACAACCGGCAACGCTGCCAATTCTTTTCTTACTTTTTCCAATGCCCTGCCCGCCGCCAATCGCAGCGCCGAGCCTTTTTTATATTTGTCCATCTTGGCGTTCAAGACTCGGCGCCGCTTGAATTTCGCGCCGTGTTTTTCGGTTATGTGCTGGCTAACATCGGCAATTAATTTTCCCATGATATGCAATTGTGTCTCGCTGACCGTTTCCCAATCCGGAGCGCGAGCCGCTTTACTCATGTTATAACGATTGCCTTTAATCTCTCCCTGATCATCTTTGCCTTGCGATTTGCACAAATAACCCGCCGCCTTCATCATGTAAGCCGCCGCCGATGTTGTGTCTTTGATTTTTTCCAAATGGGCAAAGCCGCAACCCCATAATTTTTCAACCCGATCCGCCCACGTTTCAAAAACTCGGTAGTTCACGCGCCAATTTAATAGCATGTGAACGTGCGGATTCGGTTCACCGGCTTTGTTATCTGGAACTTCGGCAACCCAAACATAAAGCAATTGATCGTCTTTGGCCGCTTCGCCCTGGTGATCGTCACCCCAGCCGCGCTGGTACATTTTTGTCATGCCGTCACAAAACCGGCTGACCTCTTTTTGGATCGTAATATCGCCGCTTTTGATGCCTTCTCGCTGCGCATCGGTAAACGTCAACGTCAAAAAGGTTTTATAGCCGCCGAGTTTGCGCGAAACATAATCGCAACTATCCGCGATTTTTTTCGCGCCCTTCATTGTCAACGACAACGATTCTCTATGACCTTCGGGTATTGGCGGCGGGCAATTCGACGCCTCAATTCGCGTACGAATTCGGTATTCGTCCGACCACTCACGAAATTGAATCACCGTAAACGCGCCGCCTTCCATCGAAGGGGTCGCTTTAATCGGAAAAGGTTCAAAAACCTGATCGACTTTGCGCTGAAAAATCGGCTTTTCATCGCTGTTTTGCTTTGTCGGACTTTTGGCCGCCTTGACTAGCCTAAGCCGATTCGCTTCGCTCAACGGCAAAGAAGCGGCTTGCGCCGCGATAACTTCACGCGCACAAATCCCATCAAAATAACGGAAATTATTAGTACCGGCAGGGTTCGGATTAATGACAATTTCTTTTTTATTGTTTTTTAAATGCTCCAAACCTGCCAAATAATCAGGTTTATAAACGTCAATCCGCTCGGTCGGTTTTAATAAATGATATTTCACTTAATACCGCTTCTCTTATGCAACTGGCGAACCTTTTTTTGCGCCGCTGCTTTTGTCGTAAAGCTCGCCAACAATAAATTATTGGTTGAATGCCGAACCTGAAACCTCTTTCCTGCTTTTACTATCTTAGCCACGCTTAAGCCCTCTTATAATCCTGCTCTGCTAAATGGCAAAAAATGCCACACTCAATATCTATTTCGCTTGGGTAATCACCCTGATCTGGCGACAAATCCTTTAAAGCTATTCGCCGAGATACCCGCTCGCCGTTTATCTTTTTTTCTGTCTTACAAACCGTCCGACCTAAATGAGACTCCATTTTCGACATACGCTCAAAGACATCTGGAAAATCGACCCTAATTTTATTCCAGTAACCGGCTTCGCCTTTTACGCAACCAATACAATTATTATTTCTATAGCCTAATTTATACATTGCAGGTAACTCTATACCGGCATTTTCTAACATCGCAAGACAGTCTCCTTTTGTTAAACCTCGCTCTATTAATATCGGCCAAATATCCACATCATTATTACCGTCAATGAACCGATCAACCCGCGACTGCTCCTCTACGGTATAACCAAATACTTGCCTATCATCGACTCTCTGAAACTCTTTGCGAACTTTCTTTTTTAGCTCACCAGTACAACGCGCCCCTCTAATCCCCTTTAAATACCGCGTCTTGTCAAAGACATCGTAAATACTTCGACGGTATTTATCATTTCCTAATATAATTATTTTTTGACCAAACCACCGCTCACAATCGGACAAAAACCGCCTGTTATCTGGATGCTCCTCAACCACCTCACAATATGCAATAACCACCTGTTCACCGGAATATATAGCCAACTTAGTCGCCACAGCCGAAGCCGCGCCACAACTAAACCAACTAACAACCCTCACTTTTCACCCCTTCCAGAATGCTTCCGCGCCTCAATTTCTAAAGGATTATTTTCATACCCGTAACGAATATTGAAATATAAATACTTCACGTAAAAAACAACAACCCCCTTTTTTCTAATTTGCCGGATATGCCTCATTTCGTGATCCATTAACAACTTTTGCGCGCTTTTATCGCGGAACAAAATAAACGGATATAGCGTGATCGCAAGCGGCTTATTCGGCATTAACCGAAACAACCACGGGAAAATACCGACCCTGATATAAAATTTCTCTAATCGCATCGACCCGAATTGAATCACCAACAGAGCCAATACAATCAATATCAAATACCCCATATTCAACTCCACTGATCGGCCATAGCATCTGCCAGGCCTTGATAAGTAATACTCCGCAACTTCCACCTGTCTTTGCTTGGCGGCATTTTGTGAATCCGAGCCTCCCGACCTTCTACTACCTTTGTCGGTCTAAGATTCGGCAACTTCGTAAGCCAAAGACAGGTCGCCTTAGTTTCCCCATGCCCAAAATACCAGGGCTGGACAATTTGATCCGGCTTCCTATAAAGACTGGACATAATGCACACCGGATTTTCTACAGCAATTTTTGGAATTCCTGACTTTATAAGCTGCATAAAAAAAGACGCGCTCGCGTACTGACTGCCATTCATTTTTTTGCGCTCAAAATACCTTGCCCCACTCACCGACAAATCTGTACAAGGCGGGTGAGCTATCATCAAATCAAAAGGGTAATTCAACAACTCTCGAACGTCTCCCTGGTAATGAGGACCAGGCCTGTCCGTCTCAAGCAAATCACAACTAATTGCTTCGTGCCCTTTGGCGATAAACGCATCACGAACGATACCGCTATACTCACACGCCACCAAAACCTTCATCAGATCGCCGAAACCATAATCACTGAAAACAACAGCGCCACGCCAACCGTGACAACGGACGCGACCAAATTGGTATTGAATCTATTTACTTTTTCCACTTTTCCACCCCTTCTGCAACGCGATTCACAATGCCCGCCGTGAAATAAAAGCCGATAATGACTCTCACTGACTCGCCCAGCGCGTCAACAATAAACACCTTCATAGCGCCCGCGCTGGACGCATCAAAAGCAATTAGCCCCGCCGTGATAACGATTAACAATAAGAAAACAGCCACGACCATGACCGCAATAAGCCGCCGAGCAACATTCGATCCGCTAGTGGCTTGATGAAACTTCAAAACGAACTCTAACCGTTTCATTGAGGCTTGCGACTTTTCTTCTTTGGTAAAAAACATCGCGTCACCGGCTTTAATCACCGCGCTCGTTACTTTTGCAACCTGCTTATTTGAACCGAATAAACTCGCAAGTAGATTCATGCGCCTGTTACCTCTGGCCACGAATCGACCGCGTTCGCCGTCATTTCGATATAGCCTTGCCACGCCACAATCAAACGCCGCTGCAATATTTCAGGTATATGCGCCCATTGATACAACCCTAAAAGCGCATCTGAATTTTGACGCCCTAGCGATTGATATCTAACGCGAGGCAAACACTCTGCACCCGCGTCCTGCAATAACGCCCACTGAATTTGTTTGTGTAGCCGATCCCAATGCTGACCGGCCACCGATGGTAGTTCTAACATCGACTCTAAAGAGCGCCGCTTAATGCTCACGGCACGTTCCCAACCAAAAGCTTATTGACCCCTAGTTCCACCTCTAAAAACTGTATTCTTTCTTCAAGAAAATCCAACCGATTATTCTTATCACAAACAGCGCTACCTAAGCCCTTTTTAATGCGATCGCCCAAACCTATATCCGTAACAATATGCCAAAGAGAACCACCAGCTATTTCGAACCCAAAGTTAAATTTATCATTGGCAAGAATCGCCAATTCACCGAAACCAACCCCTTCAAAGATGCCTATATTGGCCTCTATCCAAGCGGCAACCTCCCGCTTTTGCATAAAACTGACTATGTTTCGTTTATTTGATGACATACCAAACCCTCCAAGAGTGAATACTTTCCAAGTGGCCAGCACCGCGAACGGAGCTGGCCGTACCCTTGGAAGTACACCGTCGATTGACGGCGGGAGAAATATAGTCCGATTACTCTAACCAGTCCAGCTACTCAGACCGTTTTGCACTCAATCGAAGGATGAGTTATGGTTCGCGCGTCGATTCCCTTGGAAGTTATCCACACATGCACACCACCTTTCAGCTCTGCCGCCTTGTACAAAGGCGCTATCAAAAACCATCCGCCTATGGTTTAGCCAAACTGATGAAAGTCAGTAAGCAAACATCGTGCGATTGGGTCAATAAAAAGCGGTCATTCAGCACAATAAATGCAGTCAAGTGTGCGCGACTACTATCACTACCCGAAGCGTATGTTGTGGCCTGCTCGATGTACGAAAAAGAAAAAACCGACGAAGCCAGATCGTTCTGGCAAACGCTGGCCGAAAACCTGCCGGACGAATCCGCCGCCTGACGATTGTGGATAAAAATGTTTATAAGTGGTTGATTTTACTTAGATTTTAATGGCTTAGATCGAATAATCATAAGCGGCATGTCTTTTTAGCTCTAAATGTTTGATATTTAACCCGATTGCTTATTTTTTGTGCTTACCATTGTATACATTATGCGCACAGTAACTCTAATTTATCCAACGTCTACAGCTCTTGATTTGCCATACCTAGGAAGTAAGCGACCCATCTATTCTGGGCTATTTCACCATTTGGACTGTATCCTAATGCCCTTTGAAGTTAAAAAAGGTATCATCCCTAAGTTGTTGAAATTTAAATAATCAACGCTATTCTCTATATAGGAATCCCATTGCGCGCTTTTTAGAGCTTCGTTGCTGGTTATTAGGCCTCTGGATGGATGTAATCCCGTTTTGATCTATGGATTTAAGCGACTTATTTTTGGTTTTAATGGTCTTTACTTGATGCACTTGTTCAATTATATCCTCATTCAGTTTCGCGCTAATACGTTGCCGAGTTTCAGCTGAAATGAATAACGACAAATCATTATATCGACCAGGCTTATTTGCAATGTTCAGCTGCAATGCGGCCGGTAAAGCCTATAGATTATCCACGGGTAAGACTCTATGCCGCTTATTTGGGCCATTGGTTTTCGTCATCTTACTGCTATTATCCGTTGCGCCTAATTCGGTGCTTGCACAGAGTTCCGATCAAGAAAAAGTTCGCATTAACATGAATAACGCGGATATCCGCACGGTTATTCAATGGGTCGCTGAACAAACTAATAAAAACTTTATTATCGATCCTCGTGTTAAAGGTCGATTGTCAGTCCTATCCAGTCAACCTATGACTATGGACGAAGCTTACCAGGTTTTTCTTACGGCTCTGGACGTTTATGGCTTTGCTGCCATTGAGTCTGGTAACAATGTAAAGATCATTCCCAACGCACAGGCGAGATCGGCGGGGCTGCCCATTATCCAGTCATTTAGCGATTCTGAACAAGACGGCGCGGAACTGGTTTTACACGTTATAAAGGTAAACAATATCTCGGCCAATGAAGTTGTTACTATACTTCGTCCGTTAGTACCGCAGACTGGGCATTTAGGGGCTTTCCCTAGTAGTAACAGTATAGTAATCGCGGATCGCGCCAACAACATCAATCGTTTGTCGCAGTTGATTAAGCATATTGATGCCACAGGCAGTCTCGATATTGAAGTAATTTTATTAAAACATGCGACCGCCGAAGACGTTATTAAGGTCATCGAACCCTTGGTAAAATCAAAATCTTCGGGTGGAATAAGCAATAAAACCGGTGTTGTGTTCGCTAGCGATAAACGATCAAATAGTATTTTAATGTCGGGTGGTCAGTCACAGCGCACACATATTCGCAATCTTATTGCCAAGCTTGACAAACCTTTTCAAGGTAGCGGCAATACAAAAGTCATTTATTTAAACTATATCGATGCCAAAGACCTTAAACCTATTCTCGAAGGTGTGACCGGTTCGATTAAAGACGAACAAAAAAATATTGGCCTTAGTGGCGCTGACATCAGTATCGAAGCCTCCGAGAGCACGAATGCATTAATTATAACCGCCCCGCCCGCCATTCTAGAAACCGTCGAGCACGTTATTGCGAAACTGGATATAAAGCGCTCGCAAGTCTTAATTGAAGCCGTAATTGTCGAAGTTTCGGAGTCCTTTTCGCGGAGTTTGGAGGTCTTATGGGCCACCAACCCGTCACCAAGCGGTGGAATAAGCAGCGCTAACCTGTTGTCGTCGGGGGCTTCCTCATTAGCATTTGGTGAAAATCCTGCATCGGCTTTAGTTCAGTCCGGTTTGAATTGGGGCTTCTTCAGAAACGGTAGCTTGCGGGCGCTTCTTCGAGCCATAGCCACCGATAGTAACAATAATGTATTGTCCACCCCCTCAATTATCACTTTAGATAATCAAGAAGCGGAAATTCTAGTCGGTAGCAACGTGCCGTTTGTTACGGGTAGTCAAGTTTCGGTGTCTAGCTCTACCAGCAATCCTTTTCAGACCATCACGCGTGAAGATATTGGTATCACCTTAAAGATTAAACCTAAGGTAAGCAAAGAGAAAACTATTACGCTTGAAATTGAACAAGAAGTCGAATCTGTGCGTGAGGAACAACTTGAAGCGGCTCAAGATTTAGTGACTGATAAGCGCAGTATAAAAACCCACGTGTTAGTTAATGATGGAGAGATTTTAGTATTGGGTGGTTTGATCGAAAATAGACGAACAAAAAACCACACTAAGATACCTTTATTAGGTGATATTCCTTTGATTGGCTTTTTGTTCAGAAGTACAAGTGAAACAGTTAGACAGCAAAATCTGATGGTATTTATTAAATCAACTATTATTGATGATAGAGATTTTGCCAATCAAAAGACCAGAGAAAATTATAACAAAATCCGTCGTATGCAAATCGATCAACACAAAAGATCAAAGTACACACCTCCTCTTTTATCAGAAGTGTTAAATGAAAATGCGGCATTGGTTGAGGAGAATGCCAGCGTCTTAGAAGAAGAATAAATATTATTTTTTAAATTCAGCAATAAACTCGACGCTTCGGCCTAGCTCAACTTGAAAATAAAACCATAAAAAGCGGAGTTGAAACGATAGCATGATCGAAAAAAAAGATTTGATAGATATCGCGAATATAGAAATCCCTTTTGGGCGGTATCAAGGGCATTGCATCCTGGATTTACCGGAAGAGTATTTGCTCTGGTTCGCTCAG
>JAJRPK010000033.1 GCA_024280785.1 Gammaproteobacteria bacterium | reverse complement strand
CTCATTCAAGCTGTACTTAACATTACCGGAAATGCAGTCCAAGCTTTAACAACCAGTAATTATGCGACACCCAGTGAGAGCGATCATACCCAATCTTCTCCCAAAATTATGATTCGAACCCGAATACACAGACATATGACGCTCGGAGGCCACCTCTACAAATTAGTCTGTCGTATTGACATTTGCAATAACGGACCAAACATCCCCGACGACCTTCGCGACAAAATATTTGTCCCGATGGTTAGCAGCTCTGCTAGTAATTCTGGTCTGGGACTTTCGATAGCACAATCAATTGTCAACCAGCATCACGGCTTAATCGCTTTTTCCAGCGACGAAGACGAAACTTGCTTTTCTATTTACCTGCCCTTGAATATACAGGGCTAACCGGAGTATCTCATTATGCCAAAGGCTAACCATATTTGGATTGTCGATGACGACAAATCTATAAGATGGGTACTCGATAAAGCACTCACTCGCGAGGGCATTAAGGTAGAGCTTTTCTCTAACGGTAATGAACTACTGGATAAATTAAAAACTGAAACTCCCGACGTGATAATCAGCGACATTCGCATGCCCGGCATAGACGGCTTGGAAATGCTTGGCCAAATAGTCGATCAGCATCCAAAGTTACCCGTCATCATCACCACGGCTCATTCAGGCTTGGATAATGCCGTCTCGTCCTATGAAGGGGGCGCTTTTGAATACTTGCCCAAACCGTTTGACATCGACGATGCGGTAGCAATGGCTCGCAGGGCTTTACGTTTTACCGACGAAAACCGGACAGCGCCACAAGCGCAAACCGTCAACCGCCCCACGGAAATTATTGGCCAAGCACCTTCTATGCAAGAAGTGTTTCGTGCTATTGGCCGGTTATCCCAGTCCAATATCAACGTGCTTATCAACGGTGAGTCCGGTACCGGGAAAGAATTAGTTGCCAAGGCCCTGCACCGGCATAGTCCAAGAAAAGACAATACCTTTATTGCGCTCAATATGGCCGCCATACCCAAGGACTTAGTTGAGTCCGAGTTATTTGGCCACGAAAAAGGCGCGTTTACCGGCGCATCTCAACAACGGGTTGGACGTTTTGAGCAAGCCAGTGGCGGAACGTTATTTCTAGATGAAATTGGCGATATGCCACCCGACATACAAACCCGGTTGCTACGCGTCCTGGCTGACGGAGAGTTTTATCGCGTCGGCGGCCACACTCCTGTACGTGTCGATGTGCGAATTATTGCGGCTACTCACCAAAACCTTGAAGAGTTAGTCGAGCAAAAATTATTTCGTAACGACCTATTTCATCGCCTCAATGTTATTCGCATCCACTTGCCAAAATTGGCTGATCGCAGCGAGGACATTCCAGAACTAGCGGCACGTTTTTTACAAATCAGCGCCAAAGAGCTCGGCGTAGAAACTAAAATTCTTAGTGAATCCGTGATCAAAGAATTCAGTCACCTTTCTTGGCCTGGTAATGTGCGACAGCTAGAAAACACCTGCCGATGGTTAACGGTCATGGCGTCAAGCAACGAAATTCAGTTGGCCGATTTACCTCCCGACCTGCTTCAACCGACAAAAACGGGCACCGATCAAAACTCCAGCTGGGAAGAACAATTACGCAACTGGGCAAACCGTGAACTCAGCGCAGGAAAAACTCGAATCCTCGACAAAGCGACACCAAGCTTTGAAAAAACCATGATAGAAATTGCACTCAAACACACTCACGGGAAAAAACGCGACGCTGCTTTATTGTTAGGATGGGGAAGAAACACTTTAACCAGAAAAATGCAAGAACTAGGAATGGATTTATAACACTGGATATTAACGGGCATCGACTAACTTGGTATATTATAGCTTAGCGCGCCTGAACTTCGACAATTCTATAGGCACGATCAGCAGCAGGTCCACAACCCGCCTGACTATGAAGGGTGTAGAAATTTTCATCGATGCCATCGTTATTACTATCGATGACCGTCAAACCGCAGCTCACATTTATTTCGCAACCAGTCATACCCGCTGCCACCATGTTCCAGGGGTTCATATTGGCTAGCGGCGCAAAAGAATTGGGTGGATTGGATAAGTCCCCGCCACATACTCCCGCCCCTAAAAAAAGTAAATTCAACGCTCGCTCCGCTCCGCTCTCGGCCGCCATTAACGCTCGCATAGAAAGAATTTCACGGGCCATGGTTTCCTGGCCTCGATTAAGAATATTCACCATCCCTGCTCCTAGCATCGACACGACAACGAGAACAAAAATAGCTAACGGTATCGATAGACCTTTCTGGTTGTAATGGTATCTCCTTAAAGAGCAATTTCTGTTAATAATAGCTGCTCCTTGTCTAGCTGGGCTACCTTGATTGACGATAGATGATTCGATCATTTCCACGGTAGCCCCCAAACGTTGCCGTACCAAACGGAATTTGATCCGGCGTTAAACTGTCGTTATCCCAATCAAAGCGTAAATAAGGGGGCGCTGAAAATCGCAGCTGTACACTTCCTGTATTACTTGTACCAGGCGCGCTCAATACTACGCTACCTCCGCCGCTAATGTAGGCTGCGCTACTCGCATTAGTGATAACCGTTTCGCCCACAGACAAAGCACCCGTGTAATTATCTAGTCCAAAATCGACATCGGGTGCCGTCGATTGATAAAGTGTGCAATTATCTAACACGTTAGGAACAAAACGTCCGCCACCCACTAAACTATTGTAGTACTGTGCAATAAAGGGAACGGTCAGGGTGCGCTCTGGCGGACCTAAGGCATTTTCTACCAGCACCCGCCCATAACGTTGGACACTGACACCGAGGTCAACGTAGTCATCGGCAGCATCGGCATTCACGTCTAAATCTAACGCAGCGGTCCCAACGCCATCTTCATCTAGAGCTAAAACGCCGGCTGTCACCGCGTAGGGGCCATCGGCTACCGCTGCTCGATTCAACATTATCGTAGTTTGAAGCTCACCAACACCAGGAGATCCAACACTAGCAGCACCCCAATTAAATACCGTAGGAGTCGCTCCAACTGCACTTACTCGACTCGACAAATCTAACGCTCCTGCAACAACGGTTTTATCAACACCACCGAAAGTCATCCCCCCTAAAGACGCATTAAGTCGAATAAATTCGCCCGTATAATTTTGTGTGGTTTGACTATTAACATTCTCTGCGGTCACTCGATACGCGGCGATAAACTCTAAATCCATGTAAGTAAATGGGCCATTCAGACACGCTTCTGTAACAGCCAAAGCGGCTTGCGGTGCAATAATAAAGTG
>JAJRPK010000032.1 GCA_024280785.1 Gammaproteobacteria bacterium | reverse complement strand
CACGTAGGGGTATATTTCACCCCAGTTACGCATTATTGTAATGTATTAACTACGTACATCCGATCATTCCCCCCTTTGTTTGATCAACTTAATTTTCATCCTGGAGTATTTGTCTCGGGCATTTTTTGCCGAGCGGGGGTCCAGTATGAGAGATTTACTAGCAACCACTCAGTTTTTTGTTGCTTCCTTAGTCATTTTATTATCATCGTATGCCAATGCTACTTATTCCAACTCCTCTTCTGGGTCTGGAATCGTCACGCAGGAATACGACACCTTTTTTCTAAAATACGACGCTGATTCAGTCACTGCCTTTGGCACGCCGATTGTCAGTGGCAACAACGTATCTTTCCTACCCTCAGATATGTCTATTATGGACAACCCTGTTGACTGGACTAGCCGTAAAACCTGGATAACAAGCTTTGCCATTATTCCTAAGCCAGGTTACTCGTTAAATGGATTTACGCTTACTGAAAATGGTAAGTATAGCCATACTGTTTACGAAAGTTGCTGCAGCGAGGAATATGCAGAAGGCGAGGAAGGCAACCCAAGTCCCATAGCTGACGACTTCTATGCGAAAGCGAAAATATACGTGCGCGACATTGACGACCCCAGCGATAGTGAGTTTTTTCAATTCAAGTATGGGTTTCAGGAATCTGGCGATGTTGTTCTAGAAACCTGGGAAAACTCAGAGAGCTATTCTACTGAGTTTACTGACGGATTTTGGCTAAAGCTGAAAAACACCTTATGGTTGGTCGATAACCAGACCTATCAATACGGCGTCTATACCGAAAGTTTTATCCAGAAAGAGTTTGCAGGTTTTGAGTTTGACATCACTCGTACTATAGAAACCCCCTTACCTGCCAGCGGCTGGTTACTACTGACAGCTTTGGGTGGACTAATCAGCTTTAGGCGTAAGAAAATCTAGCACGTACAACAAGTGAATTACGGACCCAAATTCACTCTATATAAAAACCGCCCTGCCGCATTAAAACCGCCCTACCGTATTAAAATTGCAGGGCGGTTTTAATACGGCAGAGCGGTTTTTTATTGCTCTAGCTCAAATTATGAAAATATCGGCAGACGCACTTAAACCTTTCCTTTGAACTTAATACTCGTGAACTTAATACTCGTGAACTTAATACTCGCCTCAAAAGCTAACGCCTGATTCAAATACCTAAATAATGGCTTTGCGCAAAACTTCTTCCGGCATCAGCCCCATAGACACCGACGCCGAGGCATGAAAGATTGGCCCTGGTGTAAATACCGCATGGTTCAGCCCTGCATTAGCATCACGCCAAAATCGGTGCATAGGCATATCTGTCCTTAAAGCATTTCCACCGCAACGGGTAAAAAGCTCGTTAACCGCACGAACCGCGCGCCACGCACCTCTTACCTGATCTCGTCGACCTGCTGCCCGCATTTCAAAACTCACGGTTTCACCCGCATTTACGAGCTCATACATTTCATTAATATTGTAAAACAAAGTCGCCTTTGATGAGCGTATCTCTGCAGCGGCTTCACCTATTGCAGACATCATATAAGGGTCTTCGGCTGTGGGTCCTGCCATACCGATTCGATTTTTCTGGTATTCAAGTGCCGAATCTAACGCACCTTGACAAATTCCCAGTACCGCTGACTGAATAGCGCAAGGAAATACAGCGCTCCAAGGCATTTTATACAATGGCTCGTCGCGACCCGAAGAGGCGAACGCGTCCCCAACCATAACTTTTGCTGCATCAACAGTGCGGTAATCAGGAATAAATGCACCTTTAACAACAACATCTTTACTTCCCGTTCCCTGTAGCCCCACAACATTCCATGAGTCTTCGACTATTTCGTAATCCGATCGAGGCAACATAACGTGTAGTGATTGCATCGGTTGCACTGGCGCGCCATCTTGGTCTCCTATCAATGCACCAATAACTAGCCATTTACAGTGATCCGTACCCGAAGAAAAAGACCACTTACCATTTAAAATATAGCCACCATCGACTGGAACAGCGACACCCATTGGAGCGTACGGCGATGCCATCCAGGTATCGTTGTCCTCTTGCCATATCTCTGCTTGCAATCGATCATCCATAATAGCGGTCTCCCACGGGTGGACACCGACAACACCTGCTATCCAGCCAGCGGACGGCCCCTTTGCGGCAACAGCCATCACTGCTTTATAAAAATCATTGGGATGAGCTTCATAGCCACCGTATTCTTTGGCTTGAAGCATGCGCATGATACCCGTCGCCCGCAAGCGCTTAGCCGTTTCATCCGGCAGGCGACCCAAGGTATCAGCCTCGGCTGCATGCTCTTTCAAGTGGTCAAACATTTCTTCGATACGTGCCATTACGCCATGCGGCATCGGTTATTCCTCTCTCTTATTGAAAATAATTAATCAGTGCTAATTTAATAAACTATCAACTCGCAAATTAAGCTTGAGCAAGACTATCGGTCATCACCAGGCAAGTCTAGGTCTACTGAATGAACGCTTTTTAACAGTTGCTAAAAGATGAAGATTTCAATCAATAAGCACACACTAGATGCCAATATAGATGACCTAAATTGCAAATACAGACTTACTTCGAATACGTAATTCTACGAAAACCATGGCGGAAGCGTTCCGCCGCTTAAACACGGAAGCTTGCTAGCGTGGGCTATTTGTAGGCACCTACACCGCTTGTTTTACACCTATTTGGCAAACCATTAAGGACCGTAGTTTCGTTGATGCTTGGAGCTAGTCTAGGGCGGTTCATTGATGGTGGCTCAAAGGGGCTGGGTAAAAGAAGATGAGGTTGTAAAAACTGTGGCTAACTACGTGAGGCTGATCAAATCAATAAAAAATGCTTGCTGTGCGCGTAGCGGACGTTGAAGCGGCTTAGCCATTGGCAGCAAGATCACTGCGGATCTTATCAATACTACTATGTATTAACCCGGTTTATTGCGGATTTCGCGATCAAACGACGTTGGTTTGTGTGCTTTCTTTTCGTTAGTTTTATTTTCACACAAAAGAAAAGTGACTTGCTGTCGGGCAACCCCCGACTATCCTCTCGCCTTTAGGTGAGCTCGCTCAATCTTCGGTAATCCTTGCTCGTTGAAGAAATCAGGGT
>JAJRPK010000031.1 GCA_024280785.1 Gammaproteobacteria bacterium | reverse complement strand
TCGCCCGCGTCCAAACCCCATTCGACCTACCGATTCAGCCTCCCCAATATATTCACGCAATGTCACAAACCGTGAGTCGCTTCAAGAGCGGCGCGAACAGGATCTCTCTGCCTTGAAAAACCTGGCAAATCAGCCCGCAGGCGCGCGGGAGGGTATTCGGCTTAGTTCGTCGCCTGCACAAACGACTGCAAGTTCTGCTCGTAGGAGTCAATCTGCTAGCGGCCCTTCGGCCCGTGTTATTTTCACCTCCCTCTCTTCAGCAAAAGGGAGCGCAAACAGGACACGACCAAAAAAAGCAAAAAAACGCCGTAAACAGAAAGGCACGAGCAGTGCAAGCGTGCCCGCAGCGCAAAGTAATGCAAATGCAGGTAAGCGAAGCAAGCGTGCTGAGCGCGGTGAGAGTGCTTCATCATTACTTGCGGGTCAGCCATCAGACTCTCACATTGCTGTTAACCTGGGCACAAAGCCCGCAGCTAACGAAAGCCCAGTACGCCGCAAGACAAGCGGAACAGTGAAGCGTGTGCATTTCGAAATCAACAGTGATTTGGCAAGTTCCTCATCCGGAGATTCAACATCAAGCACGATTTCATCAGTTTTGAGCCGCCGCCCCATGCCAGAATAAAGTATAAAGCCTGGCAGCAGGTAATACGGCATTGTCAGAGGAAAGTCAGTAGTTTGCAAGATTTAATCCAGGCTGTAATCTAGGCTGCAACTTGTCGCCATTCAGCAAGCGCTAAATCTCGATATTTCTTAAAAATGTCTCTGCGGTTTAGATGTCGTTCGTGGTTAAAGTGATTGTGGAATTGAGCGTGTATAGATACGAATTTCTGCAATGATTTCTCTGCTCTGAATTTATTCATCGCTCGCTCTCGTCTCCTAAATGGTTGGTGCGAATTCTCCGCCTGGTTGTTGTGATGTTTGGTCGTGTCTTGCTTATTCATATTCCCAAGTTCACGCATAGCGGCTTTATATGACCTTAGTTTATCAGTTATTATTGTCTGTGACGGGCCGTGTCTTTTCATTAGTTTGCGCAAAAATTTCAAGGCTGCTTGACGATTTCGTCTCTTGGTGACGTAAGTTTCCAATACCTCACCTTCCTGATTTACAGCTCGCCACAAATAGTGGAGCTCGCCGTTGATTTTGACAAACACTTCATCGAGGTGCCATTTCCAATGTGTGTAATTCGCATATCCAGCTACCCGTTTCTTACGCATATCAGCAGCAAATACGGGTCCAAATTTATTCCACCATGCTCGTACGGTTTCATAACTAATATCTATACCGCGTTCGTGCAGTAAATACTCAACGTTTCGTAAAGATAGTGGAAACCTCACATACATTAGAACAGCAAGACGGATGATTTCAGGAGATGTTTTATGGTATTTGAATAAATTGCTCATGACAAATGTCTAATTGTCGACTATTTAGCAATCATGAACTTTCCTCTGACAATGCCTTTTTACCAGTTTTCCCTAAAAAGTTAACAGGGAAAATCATTCAAGTAATAGGGAATTATTTTAGAAGGGCAAGGAAAGCATACCCGCTTAATCTCAGTCCAACAATGTTTGTGCATTACTCAATAATTTAATAATATCAGCATTGTTTTTTGGTTTGAGAGTTAAAGCTATTTCAAAATCTTTTACCGCCATTTGAGGATCCCTGACTTTTAAGTATGCTCTTCCACGTCCGGAATAATAACGGGCTTGTTTGTTATTTTTGCTTATTAATTGAGTATAGTCAGAAATAACACCTTGCCAATCTGCCGTGCGTTCTCGCACCCATACACGTGCCTCTAATAACTCCTTAATTGGTTGAATATCATCTTCAGGAATATATTTAAGCGCTTCAGTAAAATCCTTTATAGCCCATTTATATTTTTTAGAGTTCATATAAACAAATCCACGCAAATAAATTCCTTGGCTAAAGCTGGGGGATATTTCTATGGCATCATCTAGAGTCTCAGATGCCTGCTTGAGCTGTTTATTACGAAAAAACATGTTCGCGCGACGGTAGCTTTTTACCATCTTCCCTTCTTTCGGGCTTGGCCTCGTAAATAATTGCACGGCCAGAAAGGTCTTTATATTTTTTGGTATGGGCTTGCCAAAATAATTAGCTGCTGCAAATTCAGCCAAAGCTTCGTGGCGGCTAGTCGCTGCGTAAATACTTGGAAAGCCAAAAACTGCAGCTTCTGTATCAAGTCGCTTAAACATAGCTTGCCGCATCGTAAACCCTTTTGAAGTAAGCACTTTTGATATGGATAAAAGCCTAGGCTGGATTATTTCACTCCATTCATCTGAGCGACCAATTTGGTCAACGGGATCAGCAAGATGAGCTATTTCATGAATAAATAACCAGTAAATATAATCATAGCCTCGAGACCCTTTTTTAGCACTTGAAAAGAAGATATCAGTGAATAGAAAAGATGATTCATGCCGCCTCCTCACCCACCCACCTGAAGGATGTGACGGAGAAGTGTTTGCGCGGTACAACATAATTTTTCCCGGCTCCACGGCCCTTAAAAGCAATCCTGGTTCTTTATCTTCCAACAATTGAAACAGCTCTAAAATTAGCTCCTGTTCAGAAGACGACCAGTTTTTAACGGTTAGGGTCAGTGTAGACGTGGGAGCAATATCAGCTCTGAACTCAACAAAATCACGAATATCTGCTTTTGCAGAGACAGCTGTAAAAAACATAAGAATTAAGCAAACAAAACACCTCATCTAAAGCCCTTACATCTGATTTGAGCTCGCGAACGATTATGATATTGTGCTAAATTTGAGCTCTTGCTAATGAATACCTATAGCCTAATCTTGCTCAATCAGCAAGTATCTGCTACCTATACGTCAAGGCATTGACCTATCGATAAGTATAGGAGGACAGTATGCATATCTTTGGTAAGGCTTGTTTGATAAGTGCGATTGGACTGTCAGTGTTAACATTGGGGTGTAAACCTGCCGTTTCAAATAAAAGCAATCAAACTAAAAATCAATCCATCAATATGGAATGCTATGTATGTCAGGATTTAGTAAACCTAGAAGCCCTAGCCATAAAATCGTCTTATGATAATATGTTTGTAAGCAGTATAAAAAAATACATTAAGGAAGTTAGCACTAATAAACAATACGCCCGACCACTCCTATTAACTTTTTCTATTCATGGGTTTTGTAAAAATGAAAACGTAGAGACGCTTTTTAGTTTACCTAATAATTATATTGCAGGGTTTGAGAGAATTGCAAGCAACATTCAATCATGCTCAAGTGATTGCAACATAACCTTAAATGCTAGTGAGTATTGTTCAATGGGGAGCATGCTTCGTTACTCTAATCAAGATTG
>JAJRPK010000030.1 GCA_024280785.1 Gammaproteobacteria bacterium | reverse complement strand
GGGGCAAACTTCGCCGATTGACCTTTTTATAGAGCAAGCTCAAAGGTCTGATCAGTCGGGTTTGGGCATGACCGTCGTCCATAGAAACCCGAACTCAAGGTTTTTTTATACTGTAGAGAATGCTACTTCCCATTTGTCGCTTTTTGTGCGCGGACAATGTTTTATATTAGCAAGTATTAATAATGAGCTCTATCTGTCGGTTCAGCGGTTATGTAGTAGCCTCGATTTTACTAGTCGAGATTTACAACCATGGTTGCAAAAAAAGGCCGCCACGAATGTACTCCGTGAACTATTTTCTCAAGGCGACCTTTACATCGAAGAAGACTAACGAAAAGAGATTTTATCTCACTAGCGCTTCAAAATAGCCTCGATCGTTCGATCCAACTCCGCCGTTTCTCCGCTAGACGGCACCAATATTAGCTCGTCACAACCTTGGCCTTCAAATGTGTCCAGTGCATCGATCAGAGACGCCTCATCGTAGACTACCTGATTGGCTAAAGCATACTCTATTGCTTCCGGTCCAAGAATGGTCATGTAGCTTCTAACATAATCTTCAAGTTGCTTCTTTCCGCTTGGTCCTACTGCGTACCAAAAACAGGTGGTAATGTAAGGTTCCTTGTCGCGGCCTGCGTCTTTCCATAATCCTTTGACGTTATCGATATATTTGCTAAATTCACCGTAGTTTTTATCCACGTTATTGTGAGTAAATAGACCGTCCGCCCATTGTGCAGCTCGCGTGAGAGCCTTTGGCCCTGCTACGCCCGCAAATAAAGGAGGCCCGCCTTTTTGTATAGGTGCTGGGCCTACAGGGTCAGCGCCTTCAAACGGTGGCTTTCCCGCCCATATTTCTCTAAGCTCTAGCACTTGCTCTTCCATCCGACTGTAGCGCTTTTTAAACGGTTTTTCAGCGGCAATAAAATCGTGTTCGCGACCTCCGATTCCCACTCCTACCGTTAAGCGTCCGTTACTCAACACATCTATAGTGCTAATTTGCTTTGCCAATATTGCTGTGGCGTGGGTTGGCAACACATAGATAGTGGAATACAATTTAACGCGTTCGGTAAGTGCCGCTGCCGCCGACAGCAATACAGTGATTTCCTGATTGTGATAGGTGGTTCGCTCACCTATCGAGATGCTCTCGAATGGGCCTTGATCTATCATTCGGCACCAATCCAGGGTAGTCGATCGAGAATAAGTTTTGTCGTTTACCATGCTAGGTAATGTCATACCAATTTTCATGTTGTTCCTCTTATCTAAATATTAGATTTTTAATTAAATAGCTTCACTACGACTCAGCTACAGCTACGACTACGAATGTAGACGATTATTGAGCAAATGTTTTTTGTGAACGGGGCCGACAGCCTGGGCCACTATAAGCCATTCCCAGCCCGGGCTCTTTTACCCCGTCGTAATCGGGCATTTGAGCTAACAAGTGTTGCCAAGCATCAATAAGACGATCTTCAGCTTCATAATCGAAGTGGTCTTCCAGTACCATATCTTCTGTACCACCATCTTCGGGCGGGTGAGCTAATAGCCAATCAACGGTATTACGCAAAGCTTGGCGCGGATCAATCTTATCCTCATAGCCAAGATCGTACCGTAATGCACTGACATCTTGAATGCGATGGCTGGTTAGATTTTGTTGGATCATGGGTCTACTCGGAACGGCTAATTCCCATGGCATGTTAATAATTTCCAAGTTCACATTCATGTACTCCGCTATAGTTTCGCACACTTGCTTTAGCGTTAGTACCTTTAAATCGGTAACGTTATAAATTTTCCCTATGCTTTTTTCGGGTTTATCGACGGCTAACAGTAATGCATGAGCTACATTTTCAGCGTAGCCGTAACTGTGAAGAGTCAATCCACCATCAGGCAGGATTATCCGTGTACGCCCTTCCATAAACCTTCTGACAAACAACCATTCGCGAGGGACTAATTGGTAGCGTCCGTAAATATAAGGGTAACGAAAATGAGTGGCATTAGGTATTAGCTCAAATACGGATTCTTCGGTTCTGGCTACTCGCCAGCCTTTTTCATCCTGCTCTGGTTTTGATACCAATTCCTGACTTTCTAAAATAGGCACATCCATTCCCGATAAACCACAGAGTTCCGGGTTATGGTAGCCTTTGTATGCTGGTGCACCGCCTACAGAAAGAAAGCGATCGCACTTTGACGCCATTACTTGTGCGATAGCACGTAAACGCCCGTAACTCGCTATACAAAGGTCAAACCGGCGATCAACGAGGATCTTTTCGACGCAGCCCTTGTCATAAGGGTCAGTATGCAAATGCTCAACTTCGGCTGGGGTCTCGTCTATTTCGTGTGTACCACGATGAAGGATTGTGACCTTATAGCCACGCTCTAATAGGCCATCTACGATATAGGGACCAGTAGGTCCGGTTCCCCCGAAAACAAGTGCAGTTTTTTTCATTGACTCACAATCTCAGAAAGTGGGTTGATTTTAGATATTCGAAACCTGGACTAGTTACTACCGAGGCACTTGAAAAGGATACCCTTTTCAAATGGCATATTAAGCTGGTCGAGGTGAATGCCATCTAAGAATTGACTTTCGATGGTTAATAATCCTAAAGGGATTTACCATAATAATAAATGACTAAAACGGTAATGCAGCTCTTTAACTCACTTAATTTTACACAGGCCATAGTAGATTAATCTAAAGGGACACGCACCTAAGAAAATTCGGTAACTGTCAGGTCAAGTCTGAACTAGTATAAAATATATCATTTAGGCTTTGATTTTAACTCATCCAGATAGTCACTCTCACTTAATACACGCACCCCTTTTTCCGCCGCTGCTTTTATCTTCGCTTCACCGACATTCTTACCCGTTACCAATAAAGTCGTTTTACCAGTAACAGACTTACCAACTTTCGCACCAAGAAATTTTGCTTCTGCTTCCATATCTGGGCGCTTTCCATATTCCATTGATCCAGTAAAGACTATTAACTCGCCGTCTAAAAGAAGACCAGACTGATCTTTTAATCTTGTGGTCCCTTTAATATTGAATCCCAGATCATAGATCTTTTGAAATTCGCTATTAATAGCCTTCAATCCTTCATGAATACTTGTAGCACTAACTTCCGCAAATCCATCCAGCTCAATCATTTCTGAAATACTTAAATTAATTAGATCTTTTAAGCTGTGGTGCTCCAACAATTTCTCAGAATTACCTTCGCCTAATCTAGGAACTCCAAATGCCGCTAAGAATCGCCAATCCTCTATTTCGATAGTCCTGCTTGCCCGTAATTGTGCTACTAGGTTTTCGGATGTTTTCTCTCCGAAGCCAATTTCAATTAATTTATCGGCATCCAAAGCATAAATATCATGAATAGATTTAACCCCATAACGATAGATCTTCTCAATGACTTTAGGACCAAAGCCATCAATATTTCTTATGGTTTTAAAGAAGTGCATTAATGTATTTTCAGCCTGCGCGGAACAATCGGTCGTGTTGGGGCAAAACAAATTATCCCCATCCCAGACAACGTGAGATTGACAGCTAGGGCATTCATTAGGGATATCTGGTTCTACGCGCTCAATTACACGTTCTATTTTGGGTATTACTAATCCACTTCTAACTAACTCTACTAAAGCTCCTCTTCCTACTCCTTTTTTCTTAACCATTCCATAATGATGAACTGTAGCTCGGCTAATCGTTGCTCCACTTAATTTAGTTGGTTCTAATTGAGCAACCGGAGTTAATCTACCAGTCCTTGAAGTTTGAGGTGTTACTTTGAGAACTGTTACCTCGGCGGTTTCAGCATTTACCTTATAAGCTACTTGCCATCTATGATGTTTTCTAGTTGACCCTATATAATCTTTTAAGTCTTGATTTGTTGCCTCAGCGATTATCCCATCAATTTCGTAATCAACTAAGCCCCAAACATCCGCAAGAATATTCTCAAAATCCTTTAAAAAAGCTTCGTAATGTCCAGTCCAACCTTCTAAGAGCTTAAAAGGATAAAAAACACAAGCTTCATTTTCTATAGCTTCTTGAACTCTCTCGTCGACTTTTTTCTCAGCAATTATTGATGCTTGAATATTTCTAGAGTTTTCAAAATAACTACTTAGCTTCTCTTCAAAATAACTTTTTCTAATGACAATCTCTCCAGCACCAAAACCTCGCTTCCCTCCTTTAGCAACTTTGAGCCCTTTATCAAACGCCCTAGTAATGTCTTGTCCTTTGGTACCATCACCCCTCGTATAAAGCTTTTCCCCATCATCGTATGCTGCATAACCATCTAGTTTAGGGGTGACTCTAATTTTTAAATCTGACACATCAAAATCTATTTCATTAGCTGCCTTAATAAGCCTTTTTACCCACCTATCAATCTCTTCATAGCTATAAGCCTTGTCTGTAGATAGCATTTTTACAGGTAACAATACAGTCTTTGATTCTGTTATTGGTTCTGGCTCTACCGAAGCAAGGAACTTACTATCAGGGTCTTGTACTTCGAGCTCTTTAATATATAGGGTGTCATACTTACTATCTGCCATTACTGGAACGCCGGCTCTATATGTAGCATTTGCCAGTCGAAGGATTAAGGTTAAGTCCTCAAGTGAAAATGCCCACAGCCTTTCTTCACTCAACAGTTTTTGAGCTTTCTTCTTATCAACTACAACATCTGCCTTTTTAATGGCAGACATTTGGACAGCTGTTAACGTAACTTTCATTTTAGAAGCCCGCCTGAGCTTAGCTTCAGCGTCTCAGAAATAAGTCGTTGGATGTCTACTGACGAAACCATGTAAAAACACTTGTAATAAATGGTGTGAATTGATGAGTGAAATTGATAGCTGAAGCCACAAGCGTATGATGTACCAGATGAATACTAATACAGGTTTTTCTGTTCGACAACCATGTACAGAAGCTTTGGCCTAACGGTGTTTCATTTATTTGAGTCTAAAGAATTTAAAAGTTAGCTAATAAATCTCAGTTAACGATACTGATTTTAAACGGGTTCAGGATTAACAGCTTGTTTATGTTTAAACTGACGAATTCGTTCACGGTATTGATTGACGACTTGTAAGGTCGCGGTAGAATGATCTTCGTCAAGTAAAACCGCATCAAGGTTTTTAACCAAACAATTAGCCGTTTCAATCATGCATTCAAACGCTTGCGATAAATCTTCTGGGCCAGGCAGCGTCATAAAAAATGTGACACCAGGTGTTCGAAATGAATTGATATCTTCTAAGCTAAATGTCCCCGGCTCAATCATATTCGCGACACTAAACTGCAAATAGCCCTCACCATCGGCCTGTTCGTGTCGGTGCAGAATATCTTTGTCGCCGTAGCGTAAATCGCATGCCAATAATATTTGCAGTAAATCACTGCCATTGAAACCATCAGCCGATTTTGCCTTAACGTGAATAACGAGAATTTCCTGCTTTGATGTGTAATCGGTATTCATTACCGGTTCATTTTTTTCAGACGATTGAAAATCACCTTCGTCGCGTAATTGACTAAGCGCCTCGTCCGCATCAAAGTCATCACTCGCCAATAATTCTTCCGGGTCGCCGCCATCAAACGTGGGATCTGTTCTTCTGATTACGCGACCGCCGCCATTGGGTAGTTCAGTACTGTAGTCGCCGTGGTCGGCAAAGCCGCCACCCAGACCTAACGATATTTTAATCCCAGTTTTGTTTTCGTTGCGCATACGTCGAATACCATCGACTAAAACCGCAAAGACTAGAATAACTCCACCGGCAATCAACCACTCTCTCATGCCAAATTCGGATAAAAAATCCATCGTTCAACGGCCTCTTAATAAAAAAATATTTTCAAATTATTACAAGTTAAACGGCTGCCAGTGCAACAGCTTCGTCGATATCAACGCTTACCAAACGCGAACAACCAGGTTCATGCATAGTAACCCCCATCAAATGACTTGCCATTTCCATTGTAATTTTGTTATGAGTAATAAAAATAAACTGAACTCGATCTGACATTTCTTTGACTAACCGGGCGTATCGAGCCGTGTTAGCGTCATCGAGTGGTGCGTCGACTTCGTCCAACATACAAAATGGTGCAGGATTAAGCTGAAAAATTGAGAACACCAAAGCTATAGCAGTAAGGGCTTTTTCTCCACCGGAAAGCAAATGAATCGTGCTATTACGTTTGCCGGGGGGTCGCGCCATGATCGCAATGCCGGTATCTAACAGGTCGTCACCGGTCATTTCAAGCGACGCGGTACCACCGCCAAAAACTTTTGGAAATAAATCTTGCAAGCTAGCATTGAGCTTGTCAAAAGTGTCTTTAAACAGACTTCGAGTTTCACGATCAATTTTTTGGATAGCATTCTCTAACGTCGTTAGCGCTGACTCTAACTCATCATTTTGTGAATCTAAATGATTTTTTCGCTCAGATTCTGTTTCATATTCGTCAATAGCCGCTAAGTTTATTGCGCCAAGTCGGTCTATGCGTTTTGCCAAATCATCTAACTTATCCTGCCATATTTTAAGCCCTGCATCTTCCGGTAAAGTATCTATGACAGCTTGCAATTGAAAACCACTTTCCGCGAGCTGCTCTTCTATGGTCTTGCTTCGCACGGCCATTTCTTGACTGTCGATACGCAATCGCTCCAGGTTTGAACGGACATCCTGAGTTTTTTGTTCGCTAGACAGACGATTTTTTTCTGTCTCACGCATAGACAGATCTAATGTCTCGACAGCTTTACGTGCATTCCCTAATTCTGCTTCAACTTCTAAACGTGATTCCAGTTCTTTTTCTAAGGTCACGTTTAGATCGATGACAGGGGTTTCATTTTCTACTTGTGCTTCACGAAGTGTTGCTGTTCGCTGTTCAAGTTGAACAACTTGTCCCGACAACCTATCGATACTACCTTTTACCGCACCAATTTGTACCCGCAATCCCTCTACTCGCACCGCCACGGTTTGACGTGAATCACGATCAATTTTAGCCGTTTCACGAATGCTTATTAATGTATCTCGAACGGTATCTCGTTCTATTAGCAAATGTTCTCTCTGCTCTTCCGCTTGTTGCATTGACTCAATGGCAATATCCAGTTGGTTTCGTGCTTCAGTCAGCGCGTCACGTTGCTGCACTTGGTTTTGCTGCGCGTGCTGGATTTCTTCTTCAGTGCGTTCTTTGCGAGTTTTAATTTGGTCGATTTTAACTTCGAGCGCTCCATTCTGCGCATGGCATTGGCTTAATGCTTGTTCTTCTATGGATTTGTTAGCCAATAGATTATCTTTATCTTGCTCGGCGGATAACACCCCTTCCTCGGCCTGTTCTAATGCATTCTGCAAGCGTTTAATCGCTTGCTCACTCTCGTCGACACCAAGCCTCAAGGATTCTAGCTCTTTGCGCCGCTCGATGACGCCTGACTTTGCATCACGTACCTTGAGCACTCGAAGCCAATTGGACCCCAACCAAATACCGTCTTTAGTGACTATCGACTCGTGCGCAGCTAATTTTTTTCGAGCGAGTACAGCATCGTCGAGGTGTTCGGCTGCATAAATGCCGCTTAATAGATCCCCTGTATTTCCACCCAATGTTTTGCTCTCTAGCAGCGAAAGCGTAGCGTGAGCTGTACCAGCAGTAGAATTGCCATTGAATTCGACAAAGCTAATATTGCGTTCGCCGATATCAGCTAGACGACCAATTACTGAATCCAAACTGTCAACTGCGACAGCTTGTAGCGAATCTCCTAGGGCTGTTTCAACGGCCATCTCCCAACCAGCTTGCACTTGTAATTTCTCTAACAGCCTAGGTGCGCCATCAAGGCTTTGACGCTTTAGCCATTCGCTGGCATCACCGTCGGTATCGGCTTGGGCTGCATTTTGTAAAGCTTCTAACGAAGCCAAGCGACCGCGTTGTTGCTGCAATTGACTGCGCGCCGTATCAAGTTCACTAGAGTAACGTTTTTGCTCTTCACGCCTATCCTGCAGTGAATCGTTGCAGTTACTGAACTGCTCTTGTAGCTGTTCTAATACAGCTAAATGGGTCTCTACTAGCGCTTGTTGTTCAGTTTTTTTATCTTCTAACTCTTCAGTATTCAATCCCGTTAGTTCTTTAAGCATTCTCTCTAAGCGACTATTGAGTCCGGTTAAGGCTTCTTCTATTTGGTCAATTCTCGCTCGTTGAACTTCTGCATTTTTTTGCGGCTCGGCGGCGCTTTCATTAAACGTATCCCAACGATTTTGCCAGTCTTGCATGCTGGTTTCGGCGGCATGCAGTGCTTCGCCAGAGGCGAGTTCGGACAATTCTAGCTGTTCTTGTTTAGGTTCGTATTCGTTAAGCTCTTGTTGCCATATTTCATACTTAGCTTGATCTTCGCCTAAATGCTCGGTGCTTTCTTGGGCGTTTTTTTCCGTTTCTGCTAAATCTTCTACTAATTGCTGTGCACGTTGCTGATGATGGGTTAGCGTCTGTTCCAAGCGTGCAATCTCGGCTCCGAGGCCATAATAATTGGCTTGCACCGTATTAAACTTATCGGTTGTTTCTACTTGTTGATCACGAAGAGTTTCAATGCGAGCGTCGACAGCTCGCTGCTCTGCAATAGACGCCTCTAATTCAACTTCATGTTGTTGGATTGACTCACGTTGACCGCTGGATTTCTCGCGTATCGACTGCCACTGTAAGCTGAGCGTCTGTGCTTTAACTATGCGCTGCTCAGCTTTGTATTCCTTGTATTTTTCTGCGGCAGCCGACTGCCGCTTTAACCGCGCCAGTTGTCGTTCGAGTTCATCACGAATATCAGTAAGCCGCTCAAGGTTTTCACGCGTGTGCCGGATTCGGGTTTCTGTTTCGCGCCGACGCTCTTTATACTTGGAAATACCGGCGGCCTCTTCAATAAAGACCCGTAATTCTTCCGGCTTGGATTCAATCAAGCGCGAAATCATTCCTTGCTCGATGATGGCGTAACTGCGAGGGCCTAAACCTGTGCCAAGAAAAATGTCGGTAATATCACGGCGGCGGCATTTCGTGCCATTGATGTAGTATTGTGACTGGCCCTCACGCGTTACTTTGCGCTTGATTGAAATCTCGGAAAATGCGCCATACTCACCTTTCAACTTGCCATCACTGGTATCGAATACCAGTTCGACCGTCGCTTGGCCTACGGGTTTACGCGATGTGGAGCCATTAAAAATAACGTCGGTCATCGATTCGCCGCGCAAGTTCTTGGCTGATGATTCACCCATTACCCAGCGAACCGCATCGATGATATTGGACTTGCCGCAGCCGTTGGGACCAACCACCGAGACCATATTGGTCCGCAACTGGACACTGGTGGGATCTACAAATGACTTAAAGCCAGCTAGCTTAATATCTGTAAGTCGCATGGACGGTTATATACTCCGGGCTTGATAATCTTTTAATGTGTCTGTGTAATATAACCGACTATGTAATCGTAATCGGCTATGTAATCGAAACCTGTGTTGTCATAGATATTATTTTTAAGCTACGCGAGCAGCATGAACAGGAAGCCGATTGGTAGGAAATATCAAAAGATGAAGCAGCCGTCATCTGATTAAATCCTGCTCTCTTTCACCAGCACGTATGATGCCTTGAACGGCCGGCGATAACAATCGTGAAACAATATTTGTTGCGATTCTTTGCAGCAATTTTCAGAAAAAAAAGACGGTTTGAGCCAATTCTGTAATTTTATTAATAAATACTGGAACACGGTGCCAGTAAGCTTATTTTGTTTGACGGATATCCAGATTAATCCGATGAACCTTAGCCGCCGTCGGTAGCACCTCTACTGTGTGTTCAATCGATTCCAGGTCGCCGCTGCGAGACAAAGCCTGGCCACTTCTTGCTAATTTAGCGCCTACAATCACCTGCTTGTGCCCTAGGATGGATCGTCCCGCCATTTTGTCCTGGTCGGTTAGCACTATATCGATGGGTAAATCTGCCAATCGCAGCTTTTTTACCGCTAATGGCATTCGTGGGCCGTTAACGGCACGGGCAAAAACAAAGACTAAAGTCTCGGGAGAATCACTCGCGATAAGTTGAGAGCTGTCGACGGATATGCGCAAATAGACATTAGCTGTCGCTACATCGTTGATCTGACTACTAATAGCTGTATCACTAGAGGCACCCAGTTGTTCCATTGCCGCACTAATGCCGGCTTTTAAGGTTTCGGCTCG
>JAJRPK010000029.1 GCA_024280785.1 Gammaproteobacteria bacterium | reverse complement strand
GGGTGTGGTTTTAACTGTTTGGTTTGTTTGGGAAAAACTGGTGCCGGCTGAGAGACTCGAACTCCCGACCCTCTGATTACAAATCGTAATTAGACGTATTTACCAGTATTCCTCTATATGGATAAGATCTTTGTAAACAACAAGTAATAGTGATTTTGGTTGTATTTTTATGTCTGTAGTTTTAAATACGGTGGCGACCCGGTGGCGACCCGGTGGCGACCCGGTGGCGACCTCTTATGTTAGGATAGTAAAATGACTCTCGCAAAAATCTCCAAACGTACCGTCGATGCAGCACAGCCTCTGCCTAAACGATATACGATTTTTGATACTGAAGTGCGAGGCTTTGGATTGCGCGTATTTCCGTCTGGAAAAAAGTCATGGGTATTTGAATATCGTGCCGGGGAGGGCGGGCGCGGAGTGCACAAGAAACGAGTTACGTTTGGAACCAGTACCGACTTTACACCTAGCCAAGCACGTAAGCATGCAGAACTGCTTCGCTTGAAGACCAGAACGGGTGGAGATCCTCAAGCAGAAAAATCAGAATGCAGGGCAGCTCCGATGCTTTCAGAGGTAGCGAAAATATTTTTAGATGAGCAGGTGAAGCCGAAGCTGGCAGCAAACACTTTTGTTCAGTATGAGTTTATTTTAAATCGAATTGTGTTGCCAAAACTGGGTAATATCAAAGCGAAAGATGTATCGCGAGCTGAGATTACAAAGCTTCAGCTTGCTTGGGCGAAAAAACCCTATCAGGCAAATCGGATGTGTGCTGTTTTGAGCTCAATGTATGGTTTTGCGGGCAAGTATGGGCTGGTCCCAGAAAACTTCAATCCGGCTCATGGCATTGCTCGATTTAAGGAGACCGCTAGCCAACGCTATCTATCCGGGGACGAATTGCAGAAATTGGGCATAGCAATTAGAGAGGCTGAAACCACAGGGCTTCCGATGGAAATAGACTCAACAAAAAAATCCAAACATGTCCGAAAGACCAAAACGACAACAGTATATGGCGAACATGTCATTGCTGCATTTCGGCTGTTGTTGTTTACAGGAGCACGCTTGAGAGAAATTCTAGGTTTGAAGTGGGAATACGTGGATTTGGAGAGAGGCCTGTTGTTCCTGCCAAAGTCCAAAACCGGGCAGAAAACAATAATTCTCAATACGGTTGCGATTGATATTCTTGCGAAACTTACGCGTATTGGCATCTATGTGATTGCCAGCGATAGTGCTGGAACGATAGGCGAAAAACCCAGAACAGATCTGAAGAAACCATGGGCGAAAATATTAAAACATTCCGGATTGGAAAATGTACGACTCCATGATCTTCGTCACAGTTTTGGCGCAACAGGCGCTGGTGAGGGGCTGGGGCTTCCCATCATCGGAAAACTGATGGGACATTCTCATGCTGCAACAACCCAGCGATATGCACACCTTGCCGATGCCCCACTTCGCAATGCTTCAAATACTATTGGTGAGAATATAGCTGCCGCAATAGCCGGCCATTTATGATAAACTCTGATCCAACTGAAGGTAGATCGATGTCAATTTATCAATAAGTGAGTTGCAACGGTAAAATGAGGAAGTGAGCAGACGTGTCCTCAGCCAGCTTTGCACGGTGACCAATGCCAAGAACGGCCATGGCGGTTAAAATATTGTATGTAAGGAAAATCCTCAAAATAGACTTGCATGCGTTTCGATAATCGGCAGCTATGGGGGGGCAAGCAGTCCTTTAGGGTGCCAATACTTTATCAGCCACCTTAACAGAAGCTGCCGTTCGATCTTCAACTACCGCAATCTTGCCCAATGCCGCTGCGAGCCCAAGGAGCTAATTCGATAAAACGCGGTAAACATCCTCTAATCAAATGCCTCTCACAGCCCATCCAGAAACCCAAGTTTCGCGAGTGAGGTTTCAGAACCGTACGATAGCGCGCGCCCAAAAGCCTCGTGTCAGAACCCCAACATCCCCGGAAATGCCCTCGAAAACGATTAAACCGGATAGAAAACGAGCAAAGTAAGTAAAAAGTTGACCAGGTGTACTTAGCTGCATAATGTTTTCAGAATACTATTGAAAGATTATTTATACTATGGGGGATCTCCTTGAAATTTTGTGATTTACGCCGCGAAGGAACAGCATCCGGATGTGTGTTTTTTAGAAATTTGCTGTATGATTCTTCACATAAAAGGCTGAAGCCTTGCGCTATGCAAGAGTTTGGTCGGTTGATCAAATCAGAGATTCTCACAACTTCCAATCGCGGAAGCGACATAGTTGGAAAGTGCATCGATGCGAATTACTCTGCTCTCGCTCTCCAAGGCTATGCAATTCCGCGACATCGCGGTAAACTTGCAAAAGTGATTAATGGTCAAGACCTATTAAACTACAATATAAAGAAGACAGACGGCACCAAATTCGCGTCACGCCGTCGTCGTCCTGGAAACCCAGAGAATATTATTCGAGGTGTTTTGAGCAAGCCAACATACCATCTGGACAACATAGACACTTCGTCTTATTTGCAGGGGTCTACACCAATAAATTGGGTCACCAAACTGTCTAAGCTAAATCAGTACATTAGTGATGGACCCGAACGGCTTCGCAACATTTTAGGCCTAACTCACTACAATGAAGACCAGTTACTTTGTGTAGTTGAGTACCCAACAAGTCATCCCGTTAAACTAAAGAACCCCACGTCGCTTGACGGTGGTTTCAACTACATTTTCTGGAGTCGGGGAAGCAAAGGGGGGTGGGGCCGGACTATTGACCTAAGTACAAACGATGATGGCTTGCCAGAAGCAGTTCATGGTCCAATAAGACTGAACCATGACTTTCGTTTCAAGCTTATCGGGAGGCTAAGCCGAACCGCGCCAACTATTAACTTGCTTGCATTTAAACGCACTGCAAACATCCAAACGATTCGTTCCTGTTCAGTCGCATGCAAGGCAAAGACTACATGAAAGACGTATATTCTAACGCGCGTGCGTACTTCGAATCGGGAGACGAGGTATCGACACGGTTCAAGCTACTGGAAATATTTTCAGGTGGAAGTGTATTTCAACTAACAAACCAGACAGAACCCAGTAGCGTTCAGCAACTGGCAATAATTTATCGTGGGTTAATCGACCGAGCAAAAATTCACTTCGTTCGATCATTAAATGCAGCGATCAAGTCTTGCAATCCGGAGGAAAACGGTGATTTTATGTCTATCGCTGCTGAGTTAACTACCCTTGCCGTTGAAATCGGGGCTTATGAGTGTAGTCCCGCTATAGAAGATATCTTGGTTAATTTTGCAAATCCAAACGATGAATTACACATGAAACCTCTCCGAGACATATTGCCGGATTTTGCCAGCTTATGCATTGGATCCCAGGAAGCTCACCTACCATTTCGACGTTTGGCCGACTCAAATAGATGGGAATATTTTTTACCTTCATTGATGAGTGCGTGTTGCTTTCTCGATAAATCCAACGCGAGCAGATACTTGAACGAATACATACCCATTCTAAATTCGAGTCAGGTTGAGTTTGATCTGTTTGATATAGTTTTAGAAATAGAATCCTGTGCAGGTTCCGGAACACTGTTCGGCCAACTCCAATACCTAGAATCATTAGTTCTAGACGATGTGTTAAAAGCGTTTTTTGATGGTGATGACCCGCTCTACATATTGCAAATTGGAACGGACCCGAAGGACGTGAACTACCAAATTTCAGACCGACCCGGCTACCTAGCTAAGTCAACTCATGAGTCTTCAACAGGATTCCGTCAAGAGTTTCACATAAATTGCGAACACTCAGAAGATTTATTCTTGTTACTCAGCAATCGGCTTAGCACAACATCTCAGCAATCATCTGCCGATATTGTTTTCCT
>JAJRPK010000028.1 GCA_024280785.1 Gammaproteobacteria bacterium | reverse complement strand
CCTCCTCTATTTTTACCAAAACCCTATCTTCCCGATGATTAGGATATATAGCGCCAATTTCCATAGGCTCGAGACGCAGCAAAGGCAAGGCCGTGTTATCCAGCCGGCTCAATTTAGCCAACCGGTTACCGCGAAAGAAGATCTTCGCTTGCTGAGCTGATTCTTGACCATCCCAAAACGGGTGGCCGCGGGAATGAAGAGTAAACTGACCAGCCTGACGGTAGTAACTACCGCTGTGAGTGGCACTACCCTTTCTATAGCCCAAATCTATTAGCTCTTGTTCCAGTTCGTCGGCATTCAGGCGCAAACCCTGAAACAGCTCTAAAGGCCGCGCGTAAACTCGTGCTGGAAGTTGCCATTTTTTGCCTTCAAAACTACTGCGTATGGTCGCATCCAAGTAAATGATATAAGCTACCAACAGAATACCAGCAATCAGACACAACTTAATTGCCAGCGGCCGCCACAACCACGACACTCGTTTAAAAGGGCCTAAATATATGCTTGACCGGTCTTTTTTGCTCGTCCGACCGTGTATTTTTTCCCTCTTTGCTTTGGCTTTACTTGCCTTTCTCGATGCCGCCATTTAATGTGGACCGTTTTAATATCATTGATCATTCTATATCTGATGCAACTGGAAAGATGGAACTCATTCTGGGCGAAACTACATTAATTAGCTCCACTACATTAGCTCAAATTCTACACATCAATCTTAATACACCTACAGCACAGAGTAATCGGAGACGACAGAAAATACGATGAAAAAATATCACGTTTACGGCATGGGCGCCGCACTGGTCGACACAGAAATTGAAGTCAGTGACGCCGATCTCAGGTCTTGCGGCGTCGATAAGGGGCTAATGACCCTTGTTGACGAATCCCGGCAGGCCGAACTATTACACCACTTAGAAAGCCATTTGGTTTATTCCAAACGAGCCAGCGGTGGCTCGGCCGGCAATACTATCATCGCCATCAGTTCTTTTGGCGGCCACACATTTTTTAGTGGCAAAGTAGCCGATGACGACAACGGCAACTTTTATATGGGTGATATGGATGCAGCCGGTGTAGCCACTGTTTCGACCCCGGCTGAAAAAGGTATTACTGGTAAATGCCTGATTTTAATTACCCCGGATGCCGAACGATCGATGAATACCTTTTTAGGTATCAGTGAAACATTATCCGAGCGCGAACTAGATGAACAAGCCATAGCTGATTCTGAATACTTGTACGTTGAAAGCTATCTGGTCACTTCCGATAGTGGCCGAGCAGCCGCTATCGCCGCGCGCAAAACAGCCGAGGCTAATGGCACCAAAATAGCCATTAGTTTTTCCGATCCCGGTATCATCACGCACTTCACCGATGGCGTTAAAGCGATGATGGGTAGCAAAGTTGATCTGGTATTTTGTAATCAGGACGAAGCCTTAAGCTTTGCCAGTACCGATGATCTCGACACCGCAATAAAAAAAATAAAACAAGCCTCCCATGAAGTTGTTATTACACTGGGAGCCAAGGGCGCTATTATTTTTGACGGTAACCAGCAGTTTTCAGTGGCAGGGGTGGCCGTTGATGCGGTAGATACAAACGGTGCGGGTGATATGTTTGCGGGGGCTTTTCTTTACGGATTAACGCACGGCATGTCCCATCAAGAAGCCGGCAACTTCGCCAGTGCTGCTGCGGCAAAAGTCGTTTCCCAATTCGGGCCAAGGCTCGCCGCACACGAATACCAAGCAATTATTGCCGCGTTTAACTAACGATATATTAAAGTTATATTCATTTGAACTAATTACATAAAGAAAACCCGAGCGAACTTACTCACTCGGGTTTTTTACGTTTTCCGTACTACCATTATAACTATTCCATTATTTTTATTTTTATTTCGTTTCTTATTGTTATCGTTTACTGCCTATTAAACTGCCACTTCAACCAATACCATGCCATCGCCTTACCTTTTTTATTATTTGTCAAAATCATTATTTTTATGTCATTACCTAATGATATCCAAACTGCGTGCCAAACCCTCACCACCCATTAATTTTCAATAAGATAGAAGGTATTCTCAAACCTTGATGTTTGAGCGTTTAGCTACACCGTAAAAAAAACCGACAGCTTTTTTTATAAATCATCCTTTCAAGATTTCTATTGTTTTGTCAAATATAAACGGCGGTAAAGCCTAAACTAAAGACATCTAACGGTGACGAGGCATGCCCAACCCAAAGTTGGCAACAAGGCCTCGTAGCACCTCAACCACACCACCACCAAAGGTATTTATCGTGCTGCGGCGATATTCGTGTTCTAAATCACCCATAAGGATCGAACCTGGGCTCGGAGAGCGAATCAGGGAATGAGGCCCAACGACATCCATCAAAATCCGACAAATTTCAATCATCGCTTCCGTCGAATACACTTTAAGTGCCGAGGGCAACACCGGTCCAATATCGGAGTGTTCTAACTTCCATGACATCCTGGCATTCATTACTCGCATCGCTTCTAACTTTGCGTACACTTCTGCCAAATTTCTCTGCACTGATGGATTATCGATAATACGCTTGCCGTCAGCAGTTCTTTCTTTTCTCGCCCAGTCTAGCGTCAACTTGTATATTTTCCACCCTTGAATACCCCATGCAGCTAAGCCGACACGTTCGTGATTTAGCTGTGCAGTAATCAACGCCCAACCCTTATTTTCTTCGCCAACGACCATGTTAGCAGGCACCCGAACATCCGTGTAATAAGTTACATTAGTTCTAACGCTGCCCAACGTATGGATAGGGCCATACGAAAACCCCGAGTCTTTAGTATCCACTAACAACACAGATATACCTTTATGCTTCTTCGCCTCAGGGTCTGTTCGCACGGCTAAAAACACATAATCTGCCGCTTCAACTGCGCTGGTAAAAACTTTACTTCCATTGACAATATACTCATCGCCCTGCCTTACGGCTGCCGTTTGCAGCGAAGCCAAATCTGTACCCGCGGAGGGTTCTGTATAGCCGATACTAAAGTGTAAATCGCCCGCAGCAATCTGAGGCAATAAGCGTTTCTTTTGCTCCTCGGTTCCATGATCCATGATCGCGGGACCCACCGTGTTCAAAGAAACAAAAGGAACCGGTGCACGTGCAAGCAAGGCTTCTTCAAAAAAGATGAGTTGCTCGGTAGGGGTTAGGCCTTCACCTCCGTATTCCTTGGGCCAGCCCAGCGCCAACATATTATCTTTACCCATCTGCCGAATAAGAGATTTATACAAATCCCCCCCTTCGGCCGAGCGCAGGTCCTCTCGGTACTCCGGCTTTATCAACTTTACAAAGTACTTACGCAATTTAGTACGAAGTGCTTTTTGATCATCCGAGTAATCGACAAACATAATGGACTGTACCTTTAAATGTTTAAAAATTTTGCCTGCTCAAATCCGGCCAAGCATATGGCTTTATAGTTTAGTTCTAGCCAAACCTGAACCTTCCAATCAGTCAGCGGTGCAAACAATAGTTGAAACTAAATTCAATTTCAACTATTGTTTGCACAATTGCTCAATGACACTGACCATAAATTGCTATCTTGTATATGACTTCTAGCACTTCTCAAAGCGCTGAGACACAGCAAAACCTGAAGCCTTCGGCAAAAAAGCTCAGTGCTCGAGGCGAAGCCGCGCGAGCTGGCCTCAAGCGTGCAGCCAGAAAAGTGATGGAACAAACCGGCTACCACCGGATGCGGATACATGATGTCACCAGTAAAGCAGGGGTAGCCGCTGGTCTCTTTTATCATTATTTTCCAGATTTAAAGTCACTGACATTAGAAGTTCTCAGTGATTTTATCGCCGAAGCACACAATGTTGACGCAATAGAGCATGGAGTGGAAAAAGGCGATTGGTATTCACGTATCAACGCCCACTTTCGCTTAGTGGTCGATAGCTACGCCGAGCGGCCTGGCTTGATGCGCTGCATGTTACAAATGGCCGATGAAGACCCTGTGTTTGCTGCCGACATTCGGCGTCGCTATATGGAGCAGCTCAATTGGTTAATTCAGTTGATGCCCAAGCTGTTTCCAAAAGCACAGTTCGACTCCCATCAGTCCATATTGGTGGTTTATGCGCTGGCAAGCAGTGGTGAAATGCTGTTGCGAGACTACTTTATTAATCGAGACGAACAATTGCATAGCAAAGATATCAACCGCGAAGAATTAACAGAATTACTTACCGTCGTTTTTTACCGAGGCCTGTTTTTAGAAAATCCACCGGCAGAAAAATTGACCTATACAAAAAATTTACTGCACATGAAAAAAACTTTGGTGTAATCAAAACCATTAGATTGCACTACCAAATAACCTAAGCGAATGTTCGAACAACTGAGGAAACCTTAATGGATTTTTCATTTTCTGAAGATCAAATTGCCATCAGAGAGCTGGCGTGCAAAATATTTACCGACAAAGCTAGCGATGAATTTTTACTCGACTTTTCTCGCAACGACGATGTGTACGACGAAGCACTATGGCAAACACTGGCCGAACAGGGCTTGTTGGGCATTGCTATCCCTGAAAACGCCGGCGGTTCAGAGCTGGGATTTATCGAACTTTGCTTAATATTAGAAGAACAAGGAAAACGTGTTGCTCCCATTCCACTTTTTTCCAGTCTCATCTTAGGCGCGCTACCTTTACAATTTTTTGGTACTGAAGCACAGCAAAAAAAGTACCTTGCGCCACTGGCAGAAGGCAAAATAAAACTCACCGCCGCAATTAGCGATCTCGCCATGCCCGAGCCTATTCGAGGTACCGTATCTGCTCGTAAAGATGGCGATAAATGGATACTCAATGGCAATAAAGATTGCATTCAGGACGGTGCTAGCGCCGACTGCATTATCGTCCCCGCTACGACCGAAGACGGCAAAACCAGCTTATTTTTAGTGGACACTGACGCCAGCGGTATCTCGAGAGAAGCGCAAGATATTGGCTTGCTTGGCCAATGGAGTTCAAATCTAACGCTAGACAATGTCGCTGTTAGTTCCGGCAACCTTCTTGGTGACGAAGGCCAAGGCGAAGAAATTCTAAACGAATTAGAGCAGTACGCGAATGTTGCACAATGCGCATTGCAAACCGGCGTATCGGAAGAGGCTATGAAACGCACCGCCGCCTATACCTGCGAACGCGAACAATTCGGAGTGCCTATCGGCACATTTCAGGCGCTAGCGATGCGCATGGCCGATTGCTACATCGATGTCGAAGCAGTCCGCTCAACGTATTGGTTAGCGATGTGGAGGCTTAGTGAAAAACTTCCCGCAGCCGCAGAAGTTCGAGCCGCTAAATGGTGGGCCTGCGAAGCCTCTCATCGAATCATTCATACAGCGCAACACTTACATGCTGGTATTGGTTCAGATGTTGAATTTCCAATTCACAGGTTTTTTTTATGGGCGAAACAATTGAGTTATTCGCTGGGCAGCAGTAGCTATCAGTTAGAACAACTCGGCAAACTGCTCGCCGACGACGACTCGATTGGCTACGGAGCCATCGATGCCTAGTAAGTCAGAAAATCGTGCACAAAAAAACCGGCTTATTGATGCCGGTTTTTTTGTGCAGTTCAAACCTGCTTTATCCGCTCACTTAACTCACGCAGACGCCATATATCCGCCATCGGCAACGAGTGTAATCCCCGTTGTATTAGACTCCGACGCCAAATAAAATACGGGGTTCAAAATTTCTTCACTCTCGGCAATGCGCTTTAATAAAGTTGAATCACGCATTCCCTCTTCAAACCCCGGGATCGTATCGATACTTGCATTTACCAAGTCTGATCGATAAGGCCCAGGTGCAATCGCATTAACACGAATCCCATCGGCAGCCCACTCTTGCGCCATTACTTTAGTTAACGCCTCTAGCCCTACTTTAGTCGCCGCATAAAAACCGTTCAAAGCGGGAGGCCGAAGCGCTCCGACGGTAATAATATTTATTATCGCTCCACCGCCAGCCGCAGCCATCTTTGGAGCAAAACGTGAAGCCGTATACCAGGGCCCGCGTAAATTGATTTGATACATTTTATCAAACTGCTCAGGCGTTAGACTATTCAACTCACCAAAAGCAATATTGGTCCCGGCATTGTTTATCAAAATATCCAGCCGGCCGTATTCTGCCATTACTTTTTCCGCTAGCGAGTCGATATCTTCGATCTTGCCGAAGTTAGCTCCTATTCCAATCGCCCGCCCACCTTGTTGGATGATTGTTTCAGCCAAGGCTGTGCAATTATCTTGTTTACGACTAGAAATAATTACTATCGCCCCCTCCGCAGCAAACCCTATCGACATTGCCTTCCCTAATCCGCGGCTGCCGCCGGTCACTAATACCACCTTATCTTTGAACTTGCCCATTAAATTTACCATTATTTTAAATTATTACGACGGCGCCACGAGGCTTTTATTGACTCATGACGGAAAAGGCTGCCTACAAGGCGGCAGAATAGAAAGCTGATTTTAGAAGATTGTATCGTTTACAGTAGATTCTTTTGATTACAGATATTTAGCATGGCGGCTATTGTGCGAACCAAAGGTTATGGCCGCACACTATTATTCGACATTCGACGTACACAACCTAACTAGCCTCGGCGCGCCGCGACCGCCGTCGCCAATTGTTCGATAACTAATTCAGTGTCTTCCCAGCCAATACAGGCATCAGTGATGCTTTGGCCGTAAGTTAACGGTTGCCCCTCAACAACGCTTTGCTGCCCTTCAACGAGATGGCTTTCTATCATCACACCAAATAAAACATCACAACCGCTCGCAATTTGACCGGCAATATCAGTACTCACATCAAGCTGACGTTTGTATTGTTTATGACTATTAGCATGACTGAAATCTACCATCACCTTAGAATTAACACCGGCTTTTGCCAGCTGCTCAGACGCTGCCTTAACGTGCTCTACACCGTAATTCGGCTCAGTGCCGCCTCGCAATATCACATGGCAGTCTTCGTTACCACGAGTGGCAATAATCGCTGAATGGCCGAACTTTGTAACCGATAAAAAATGATGGGGATTATTAGCAGCACCGATACCATCGACAGCAATTTTAATATTGCCATTTGTGCCATTTTTAAAACCAACGGGGCAAGATAGACCCGACGCCAGCTCACGATGCACTTGTGATTCTGTGGTTCTGGCACCGACCGCACCCCAGCTCATTAAGTCCGCTACATACTGGGGTGATATTACATCGAGGAATTCGCCAGCCGCCGGTAAGCCTATTTCATTAATTTCACACAGTAGCTGCCGAGCAATTCTAAGCCCTTCATTAATTTGGAAGCTGCCATCCATGTAAGGGTCATTTACCAATCCCTTCCAGCCAACGGTTGTTCTTGGTTTTTCAAAATACACCCGCATGACAATTTCTAACTCGCCTGCGTATTGCTCACGCAAGGGCTTAAGCCTGCGAGCATATTCCATCGCCGCTTTAACGTCGTGAATCGAGCACGGCCCAACAACTACGAGCAGGCGATCATCATTCCCCGCCAATATATTATGAATGGCTTGGCGCGAACCAAGAACGGTAACCGATGCAATTTTTGAGACGGGAAAACGCTCCATAAGTGCAACCGGAGGGAGCAATTCCTTAATTTTGTCTATACGCACATCATCTGTTGGTTGGCTCACGGGATAGATCTCTTGAAAAATTTTGGACGCTGATTATAAGGCAAAGCTGTGCGGGTTCCAGCAAGAAAACACGGAATCACCCGTTTAATTGATGAACTCAAACACTTTACTATCGAAAATTTACTTATTCGCGGACTAATCTAATGGCAGCCCTGGCGTTATCTCACCTGGCCTACCCGTTAATTAATAGCAACCGTAGATCAGAGATCCCCACATTGGCGCGAGACAAATAAGAAGCCATGACCAGAGAGTGATTGGCAAACAACCCAAAACCACTACCATTGAGAATCATAGGGCTCCATATTGTCTGCTGCGTTGCCTCTAGCTCACGAATAATTTGTTGCATGCTAACGGCTGCGTTTTTCTTTGCCAACACATCGGCAAAATCGATT
>JAJRPK010000027.1 GCA_024280785.1 Gammaproteobacteria bacterium | reverse complement strand
TCAGTTTGAGTACATGGAGCGTGCAGCGGCCCGTTTGCAAATTGTGGCACCAGCGACCTTGCTGATTATTTTCTTACTCTTGTATTTTAACTTTCGCAATGTTATCGAGCCGGTGGTCGTGATGATGTCCATCCCCTTTGGCCTGGTAGGGGGGATCTGGCTGATCTATATCAATGACTACAACATGTCAGTAGCGGTTGCGGTAGGCTTTATTGCATTGGCAGGCATGGCGGCAGAAATAGGGGTTCTAGTGCTAAGTTTTATCGATACTGAAGTGGCCAAACGGCGGTCTGCCTCCGCTACCCGGTTATCAATAGAAGAGGTAAAAGACGCGGTATTTTCGGCAACGTCAAAACGAGTACGGCCTGTGGCAATGACCGCTATCTCAACAATGGCAGGATTGATCCCCATTATGTTAAGTAACGGAACCGGTTCTGACGTCACGCACCGCATTGCAGCACCGATGCTGGGCGGTATGATGACGGTTACCATACTTAACCTTCTGGTGCTGCCGGTTGTTTATAGTTTTATTCTTCAGTATCAGGAGAAAAACCGAATCGTTCCCGAGCCATCAGATCCTCAGCCACAGGCCACAGAAGGAGATAGCGCCGCATGTTAGTAGCAATAGCTTTGGCATTTGGCCTTGTTGCAGTCTCCTTTGTTTTTCACTATCGGGTACTACTTTGGCTTGGCTCCAATACGTCAAAGCTGAACCTTCCCACTCAAACGCAAGTGTTAGTTATTGTCGTTGTGCTTTTCTTGGCACATATTATAGAGATTGGTTTTTACGCAATAACTTATAGCTGGTCGGTATCATCACTTGAGTTGGGTGTGTTTCAAGGTGCACCGGTGGATGACGCAATGAGTTATTTGTATTACTCGGGAGTTATCTATACAACGTTGGGCTTAGGTGATATCCAGCCCGAGGGCCACATTCGTTTTATTACCGCCATGGAAGCCTTAAACGGTTTTCTACTTATCACCTGGTCGGCGTCATTTACGTTTGTTGCGATGGGTCGATTATGGCCTTGGGAAAATGCGTGCGCAGAACCAATAGATAAGCCGGAAAAATAACAGTTACGTTCGAAATTGATGGAACCAACAAACGATAGGAGAGAGGTCATGATAGAGAGCAAAAAACTTGGGATGGCAAGCGCGCTATGTGCTGGATTATTGTGGTTTCTATGCAGTGTTCTTGTTGCTCTATTTCCGCATTCTATGCTGCAAATGACGGCGCATATGATTCACGTTGATTTGGTCGATATAGACTGGACCTTGACTTGGTTTGGGTTCTTGGTCGGGTTGCTTGGTTGGACAATCCTTGCTGGTGTCACAGGAACACTACTGGCAGGTTTTTATAATTACCTAGTTGGCCGTGATACCCACTAAATTGTAGGTGCAGTTTTGCTGAGCTTTAGGTTAGAGAGCGATTGGTTTGGGCAGCTTTTCTGATGGTTGGAAAAAAGGAGGGTTTTCGGCCGGATATTGTATCGACTATAGATAGCGTCTCCGAGCTTGGAGCACTAGCGGGGAAGTTAGCATTTTTAGTTCGCAGCAAACTGTGGATTCAGATTGTCGTTTGCATGATATTAGGCATCGGGATTGGTTTGTTGGTGTCTCAGGAAGGCCTAGCAGTAGTGTCTGAGAAAACGGCTGAGCTTATCACTGGATGGCTTGTGTTGCCGGGTCACCTTTTTTTGGCCCTGATCCAAATGATTATGTTGCCGTTGGTCGTTTCATCAATTGTGCTTGGTATAGCGGGTGCTGAAGACCTGACTAAACTTCGCAAGATGGGACTTCGAATTGCCCCTTATTTTGTAGGTACAACGACAGTAGCGGTTCTTATTGGCGTTGTGTTGGTGACCTTTGTCGAGCCCGGGCAATACATTGATCCCCAAATGCTTAGTACTACACTTGCTGATACGGTATCTGAGGTGGTTGGCGAGGGTCTGGAAAAACTAACACTTCACGACCGTATAGTCGGTCTAATACCTGCAAACCCGTTGAGTGCGGCGCTTGATGAAAGCATGTTGCAAATTGTAGTGTTCGCAATTCTCACGGGTGTTGCTCTTGCCTCTATTGACCCTGATCGGGCTAGACCTGTACTCGAACTATCTTCATCTGTGCAAGAGCTGTCGATGAAGATTGTCAGCTGGGCGATGGTGATTGCTCCCTTGGCTGTATTGGGCTTGTTGGCGCAAATTACTATGCAGGTGGGCGTTGACGCGCTTGTGGGAATGTCCGTATATGTAGGTACTGTCCTGCTTGGTTTAGGGCTGTTGCTTGGGTTTTATCTAACCGTTGTGTTGATTGTTGGTGGCATCAGCCCTTCAGTTTTCTTGTCTCGGATCAGAGACGTCCAATTATTGGCGTTTTCGACCTCCAGCTCCGCTGCCGTTATGCCACTCTCAATTAAGACGGCAGAAGAAAAACTTGGCATTCAGTCTTCAACGGCTGATTTTATCGTGCCGTTAGGCGCAACGATAAATATGGACGGCACCGCGCTTTATCAGGTCGTTGCCGCTATATTCCTTACACAAGTATTTGGAATAGAGCTTTCTTCGGGAGAGCTATTATTACTGATTACGACAACCATTGGTGCTTCAATTGGCTCGCCAAGTACTCCGGGTGTTGGCATCGTCATTCTTGCTACTATTCTGACAAACATAGGAGTGCCAGCGAGCGGCATAGCATTGATCATTGGGGTTGATCGAATTCTCGATATGTCGCGGACAGCGATTAACGTGACTGGGGATTTAACAGCTTGTGTGGTGATGGATAAATGGCTTCCACCTGCGGCTATTGATTTGGAGGTGGAAGAAATTGAGCAATGATAATTTACCAAAGGGCTTCGTTACCGCTTTAAGGTTTCCCACTGCGTACGTCGCACCTTCTTATGCTCCGCTAGGCGGTATATTCTTACTAGCCATCCCTCCTGAATAAACACGACGATGTTGAACTCCCTCCCCAATAAAATATGCCTGTGGCGCGATAGCGTGTTGTATCTGGGGGACAGTTTCGACCCGCAAATGCATCGCCATCATGCCGTTCAGTGCTGTATCGCACTGGGTGGTGAG
>JAJRPK010000026.1 GCA_024280785.1 Gammaproteobacteria bacterium | reverse complement strand
TTGAGAATTTAGTGCGTTATGGCAGTACTACCGAGGGTGCTCCCGCAGCAGCAACTCATAATCCTTTTGCCAACCTAAGGGAAAAATTGAAAGGCAAATAACAAACGAAAAAGGGGGCGGAGTGAAGCTCCTTCCATTACAGTAAAAATTTAGCATTAAACATTTCGCATTAAACCTAGCCTCACCGGATACCTTTTGTGCCACAGCTATTACCCATACACGCTTTTCTCGACGATATTCAACAAACTTTGGCCCAACAACGGTGCTTGGTTTTACAAGCCGAGCCGGGTGCCGGTAAGTCTACGGTAGTCCCTTTGGCTTTATTAAGTGCCCCTTGGCTAGAGGGTAAAAAAATTATCATGCTAGAACCACGGCGTGTGGCCGCAAAGTCTATCGCCCATTACCTGGCCCGACAATTGGGAGAAAAGGTCGGTGAACGTGTGGGATACCATGTTAAAAATGACCGCAAGATTGGCAAAAATACTCAGCTGGAAATTGTAACCGAAGGCATATTAACCCGGCGTTTACAGGGTGACTCGGAGATAAGTGATATCGGGCTGATTATTTTTGACGAGTTTCACGAGCGCTCATTACAGGGAGACTTAGCTTTAATGTTAGCCTTGGAAGTACAGCAGGTTTTGCGTGATGATTTAAGGCTGTTGGTGATGTCAGCCACCATTGATACGCCTTTTATTGCGGCTTATTTGGGGGGTGGCGATAGCAGCGCTGCGATAATCGAGTGCCCCGGCAGAGCCTTTCCCGTTACGGTGAGTTATCTTGAAGGCAAGTTTTATCATTTAAGTGAACATGTCTTAAGTGCCTTACAGCAAATTCTGCAGCAAATTCTAGTCGATGCGGACCAAGGAGATGTGCTGGTCTTTTTACCGGGGCAGGCTGATATTAGTCGTTGCCTTGAAGGCGCCAAAAGTACTTGGGCAGATAGAGTGGATGTGGTGTTTTTACCTTTATTCGGTAGCCTGAGTATGGCACAACAAGAACAGGCGCTTGAGCCTGATGCTCAGGGGCGTCGTCGGGTGGTTTTTACCACCAATATTGCGGAAACCAGTTTAACCATTCAAGGCGTTAGTTGGGTGATCGATAGCGGCTTGGAAAAACGCATTCAATATGACCCTGCCAGTGGCATGACGCGCTTGGAAACGGTGTCGATATCCAAGGCATCAGCAGAGCAGCGTAAAGGCCGAGCGGGGCGGTTGCAAGCGGGGCAATGTGTTCGCTTGTGGAGTGAGACTAAACAGGCTGGGCTAATTAATTTTCAACCCGAAGAAATTTTGACCGGCGAGCTGGCCAGTCTGGTGCTAGAGCTTTATGCCTGGGGACACATGGATTATGCCAACACGCCATGGCTAACGATGCCGCCATTCGGGCATTATCAAACGGCGGTCGATCTATTACAGTCGCTGGGGTTAGTAGAAGGTAGCGAGAGCAATACCTTAACGACGCTTGGCCAACAGGCCGTACGTTTAGCTATTCATCCACGTTTAGCCGCAATGCTACTCCGTTGTGAAAATGCTATTGAGCATACGATAGCCCGTGATGTAGCCGCCTTATTAACCGAGCAGGATATTTTTAGTCGTAGAGGTAGGGGTAGAGAAAGCGTCGATATTAGCGAGCGCTTTATGGCCTTACAGGATTATAAGGCCGATAAACAAGCAGCGATAAAAAGCTATGGCTTAAAACGCAATGCGGTTGAGCAAGTACTGCATTTGGCGGCTAGCCTAGCTAAGGCCATGGCGAATAAAGCGACGAATAAAGCGGCCAACAAAATGGCTAGTAGAAAAAGAGCAAGCTTAAGTGCGTCTAATTTAATTTTAAGCGACTGGCAAACCAAGCTACCCGAAGTGTTACTCCACGCCTATCCTGATCGATTGGCTAAACAGCGCGCCGCCACTAACCGTTATATTATGGCTAATGGTAAAGGGGTGTTTTTAGCGGAAGAGGATGCACTGCTGGGTCATGAATGGTTGATTGTCAGTGACTGTGATGCGCAAAAACGTGAAGGGCGTATTTATTTGGCTTGCGCCATTGATAAGTCGTCAGTGTTAGAGATGCTGTCTGAGCAATTTACAAAAACACGGCATTATAAGATGGATGCCAAAAAACAAAAAATTGTGGGTCGCGAGAAGATCAGTTTCGAAGCGATTACTGTCTCCGAAACGGCCCTAAGTAATATTCCCACTAAGGCCTTTCAGAACTGTCTTGTCGACTTGCTAAAAACAGAAGGTCTGACACTGTTGAATTGGCCTCCACGCTGTGAACAATGGCTCGCTCGAGTGCAATGGCTGGCGGCTTATAACGATAGCTTTCCTCGTTTATCCCGGCAATCGTTACAAGATAGCGCCGCCGATTGGTTGTTGCCTTACCTGAGTCATATCAGTAGTTTGGCCGCCTTAAAAAAACAGAATGTTTATGATTTATTAACGGCCAATTTAAGCTGGGAGCAGCAACAGGAATTAGAGGCGCAAGCGCCCATCAGTTTTACCAGCCCGAGTGGGCAAACAGTGGCGATTAATTACGATAAAAACCAGGGGCCTACCGTATCGATTATATTGCAGGAAATGTTTGGCCAATTATCGTCCCCTGGTTTAGCTTATGGTCAGGTGCCACTTCGATTTGAGTTATTGTCACCCGCCCGCAGGCCGATACAAACGACCAGTGATTTAGCTAACTTTTGGGTCTCATCGTATTTTGAAGTAGCCAAAGATATGCGTGCCAAATACCCGAGACACCGCTGGCCAGAAGAGCCTTTACTAGCGGAAGCTGGACGTTCGCGTAAACCTCGGACGCGGCGTTAATTAACCCGTTAATAGAAAAACGGGGTCAGTAGAAATAGTTTTTAACCAGCGACTACGTATACTATATGTATATTAAACACTCACTTTTCCAATGAGTGTAAATCGCTGTTTTTATTAAAGTTTAAAGTTAAAAGTGAGAAGCTATAAAGTAAGCGTTCTCGATTAATATAGATAAATGTTAAGCACTGGAGAAATTTAAATGCAAACTGCAAATAAGAATGACCAAGTAGGGCCGTGTGCGGGCATCAAAGTGTTAGATTTTTCTTCTATGGTGTCGGGGCCTTTGTGTAGCCAAAATTTGGGCGATTTGGGTGCTGATGTCATTAAAATCGAAAACCTCAGTGGTGATACAGCGCGGATGTTGGGTAGCTCTCATCGTGAAGGCTTGTCAGGTTTTTTTGCCCAGTTAAATCGAAACAAGCGCAGCGTTACTATTGATTTACAGACCGAGCAGGGGCAAGCTCTGGTACAGCAGTTGGCGCGAGACGTGGATGTTGTGGTCGAAAACTTTAGGCCCGGCGTTGCCAAACGGCTGGGCATTGATTACGAGTTATTAAAGGAAAGCAATCCCGGTCTTATTTATGTGTCGATAACCGGGTTTGGGCAAGAAGGGCCCTATGCGAAATTGCCCACTTATGACTTGGTGATACAGGGTTTGTCGGGCATGATGCCTATTCAGGGTAGTGAAAACGATCCACAAATGTTTCAAACCGTGCTGGCCGATAAATGTGTAGCGATTACAGCGGCGTCAGCAACCTTAGCGGCATTGTTAGCGCGTGAGAGAAACGGTGGGAAAGGACAACGTGTTGATGTGCCGATGATGGATGCATACGCGCAGCTTATGCTGACAGATTTAATGACTACTCAATCGTTTCAGCCGAGTTCAGAATTGCCTGCGCCCAACGCCGATCTTTATCGAAGCTGGCAAACCAAAGACGGTCACGTGGTGGGAATTGCATTAGAAGATCATCAGTTTCGTGGGCTTTGTGAGTCGCTCGAAAAAGAAGAGTGGATCGACGATGAACGATTTAAAGGTATTGGTGAGCGATTTTCTCACTTAGCCGAGCTTTACGACTTGTTAGGAGAAGAATTTGCCAAGTGGAACACGGCAGATATTATTAAGTGTTTGCGTGATAAAGACGTTCCGTTTGCTCCAGTAAACAGCGTTGCAGATTTTATCGCCGACCCGCAGGTGGTACATAATCGCATTGTGTTTGATGACGACGATCCTCAAGCTGGGGCTGCGCGTTACATTGCGCACCCTAGCCATTATTCTGAAACACCGGCGACGCTCAGAAGACATCCGCCACGACTGGGTGAGCATACCGAAGAAGTCTTGCGTGAAGCGGGACTCGATGCAGATCAGATCGCTGTATTGCGCGAGGCTAAGGTACTTAGTTAGAGCCTATTTTTTTCAGATAAAGATGTTCGATACAAGCATTGCTGAATTTTACTGAGCTACAGACGAGAGGTTAAAAAGATGGCACTTGGCCACTCAGCGGTCTAATCGCTGTAAGTCGCTGTTTTTATTGTGGTTAAAGGTGAGTGTCATTGATGCCCGTCCTCAATGTCCCGTGGGTGCATAACTTGCTGCGTTTTATTATACTCGGTTGTAAAATCAAAATAATTCAAACAATGACATCTCGAATGTGAGTAAAAGGAAAGGATTGTGGCTAAAAAGCGTTTATCTAGTGCTCTTCAAACGTTTACTATTTTAAAATTTCGCTCATCTGCGTCTTTCATTCTTATTTATTTAGTTTTCGTGCTCTCCTCATGTGGAGGTGGAGGTGGAGGTGGAGGTGGAGGTGGAAATAATGATGTTTCCCAAGTTCCATTAACAAGGACTGCCTTTAGTTTATCGGAAGTTGCGAATGAAAAAGGCACAATCACTCGCCAGAATGCGTTGGATATTCTCTCTGCATTACACGCCATTCTAGAGCCAGGGTACTACTTTCTTTCTGATATAGGCTTATTCGAAGCTCCGCATCGCTTGGTTAATTTAAACTACCCATCATTATTTCGCGAAGACGTGGATTGTTCGTCGGGTAGTGAATCTGTTTCTGGAAATTTTTCTCTCGATGCAAGTAGCGAGGGAATAATCAGAATATTACATTGCTCAAACTCCTTTATTAGTGATGTCACTGGAGCTATTCGGTACCGAACTTTTGGAAACTATAACTCAGACCCAAATAACTTCCGCCTGGAGCTCGAAGTGTTTGATATGACAATCGAAACGAGCTCTCACAATTTCACGATAAGTACTAAGTTGACCTACTCTGTAGGCGCTGGCACCGTATTCAACGACATTCGCGTATATTACCCAAGTAGCGGCCTTGTCATAGGTACTGATGAGCTTTCGATTACGAGAGATCTAGCGTCTAGCAACTACCCTTACAGAGGAAAAGTTGAAGGAAGGATTTACTACGGCAATTTGGGATGGTTTGAAATCGATTATGATTCGGCAAATCAATCCCTTTTAATTTCAGGGGAGAATGAGACAACCCTTCAAGCGAATGCTCTCACGTCCCCTTTCGATCAGATGACGGGATATCAATTGACTTTACCGGCCTTAACATCGGGGCTAGTTTTTCCGCTCTTCAATAACTTCCCGTCTAATTTATTACTTGAAGGGCCTTTTCAATCACAAGAGCGACCACAGCCCGGGTTAAGGAATCTTTCTGAAGTCGATCGATTGGCAATGCTTGCACTAGATGCGAGCGTTAGTATGGACGAAAATAATGATTTTCTAAGCCACGAATGGCAGCACCTATTGGGCCCGGCTAACTGTAACCACACATTGATCCCAATTTCTGCAACTGAGGCTAGTTTTGATTCTAGCTGCCATGGTACACATAGAATTCGCATAACAAGCTATGATGGATTTTCCTCGACTGATTATGAATTTGACATTGATGTAATAGCGTTGCCTGCCGAATTTGCACCAATCGCCACTATAGAAGTTACAGAAAATGAGTCACTGGACTTGCAGTTAGATGTAGTAAATAACGTTGAAGATGGACCATTTTCTTTTGCAATAGCCTTTGGACCAAATGGTCTGACTGTTGATCAAAGCGGTCGAGTTTCCGGTGTTCCATTGTCTTATGTTAAAGATGCGGAACAAAATTTAAATTTTGCGGTGGACGTATCGAATGGCAGAACCAGTAGAGCGATTGCTGATATTCGATTAACGAGTCCCCAAGGATTCCGACATTTACAGCAAGGAATAATACGAAACTGCTCTGGCTATTGGGCCGACGTCGATGGTGATAGCGCCCCTGAGTTACTCTGTTCGGTAGCGAATAGTTATCGATTGCTCAGTTATAAAGATGGCGAGCTTAAAAATGATTATATAGAATTCAATCCGCCTTCGGATTTGAGGTTAGTGACTTGGGCGCTACAGGATATAGATAGTGATGGGGTAGCTGAAATACTTTTGGGGTATCCGGACGAGATTGTTATTATTGATGGGGTTAGTAAAAGCATCATTAGTCGCCAGCCGGCATTCTGGAATAGTGAATCAAATGCCTCTAGTTATCAGATAAAAACTATTGAAAATGGTTATCCAGGAATTTTTGTTCACTCTCTGAGAGCGTTTAATCAAGCATTTTATCTTTTAAGTGCCAGTGCTCCATATATTTCCCAGCAATACAATCTAGGTAGTAATTTTAATGGCAACGAGAATGTTCGCCTGGTGAGGAATATCGATGCAGATCCCGAGCCTGAGTTCTTTACCTCGTGGACTCCTGGCTTGATCCAGTACGACATTTCAGAGGCTCCTAGTGCGCTGCCGATAAATTTTCAGGACCACTTTATTAAAGACTTCTTATCAATTACCGATTTAGACGGGGATGGCTCAGTTGAACATATAAAGATAATTGGAAACTCAAATTTTCTTGTTACAAGTGACCAAATTAGCTTCGAATTCTATGATCCTGATACAGGGGCTGTCATTGACACCGAAACGGTAACCATCGATATTGGACCTGGGGG
>JAJRPK010000025.1 GCA_024280785.1 Gammaproteobacteria bacterium | reverse complement strand
CATTCATCAGGCGCTTCGGCTTCGAGCAAATGAGTTTTTAAAAAGCCCGGCATAAATTGCTCGGTGAGTTTTACGTTTTCTTTAGACTTATCAATTCGTGGGTCGGTTAAGTAGGTGGCATCTTCTGGTGGTGGTACCGGGTCGTTCCCTTCCCATAGCCGGAGCGTGTGATTGGCTGGGTCGACATTGAGTAAATGATGCAGGGCTGTTGTTCCCGTTCGCGGTAAGCCAGAGATAAAAATGGGATGATTGATTTCTTGTTCGAGAACATCGGGATGCTGACGAATATAGTCCTCTACCTTTAATCGATTTTCCAGGCCTTTGGCAATGTTTAAGTCCGCCTGATACTTACCGACTTCACTCAGTTGCGCCTCGGTATTTAGAGCCGCTATCAGTCGCTCTAAGGGCTCTATAAAGTCATTGCTACCGAAATCATCAATGCCTGTTTTTTCTTTTGCCCGGAGCAGAAAATCGTCTATAGTTTTAACGCTTGCTGGCGTGTTGTTGCTAGTGTTACTTTTCGAATCGTTACGGGAATCGGACATATTAAATAGTGCTCTGTTAAAAATTGGGTCTACTTACAGTTTACGGGTCTACTTAAGTTTACGGGTCTATATAAGTTTATGGGTCCGCATAGGTTTATCTGCATAGGGTTATGTGGGCAATGGATTAATAGAATAAATGATCGGAGTAATGGGTGCTTAGAGTCAAGTGACCAGCTTGATAAGTTTCTCCGGAAGCCATTTCAAATTTAGCCTTGTATTCTGCTTTCAGTGAGTAGGTATTATAACGAGCAAATATTTATTGGGCGATGACTCTTCCGTCCTTATCTTTTTATTTGTTGTTTTTAGGGGCATACTTTCCAAGAGCGGAAAGTTGCGTTAAGCGTGGCGCGCACTGCCTGATATCTTGGCGGTAGGCGACTACGTTTTTTTGCGTCCAACTCAAAAGATTAATTATTGTCGATGTATTGAACGCTGAAATGTCTTGTTAGATAGCTAATTATCTAAAGGGTTGCCAGGTTTAGCTTGTGATTCTGTAAAATAAACTAAATAGGGGCGGCGAAACAGAAAAGTAAATGAGAAAATGGTCCGCACAAATAGCGATCATCTGGCTTAACCTTCAGTATTCTCATTTTTAGAATGGGTGATGCAGTTTCCTTGAATAGTAGTACGAATTAATTAGCAGAAAGAGCTGATGGCTTCATTGTTGATTAGATAACTGAATGCATATCTGAATGCATATCTGAATGCATAGAGGAATAGAACCACCAGCAGCTGTGATGGCTAGTGCCACCGTCACTTTATCGCTAAAGACAACTGAGCCCTTTTGGGCTGTAAGGCTGGCAAAAAAGGTCAGCCACCGTTGGTTGGAGTTCCGATATTACGGCTAATGGCGGGCAGGGCTAGTTAGGCCGTGGTGTTAGTTGTATGCCTTAATCGACTTAAAACACCTCGCTTCAAGGCTAATTTAAGCTGAAATTCGTGCTACCGATACTTGAGGAGTAGATTCGAATAGTCATTAAGAATAATTCTTATGCCTTGTTATGAGTGAATAGCGATCCTTAATTCTAAGCGCATCTGCCCTTCATTAGAAACGGCCATTGGGCTAGAATATGCGGCCTTAATTTGTCGATGATCAAGTTAGCCATATTCATATCTAGTTAAGGTGACGATTGGCGGTAATACCGACGTATTAAACGGGTTCTGTTTTAAAGGTTTGATTTAAAAATGATCAGTTCTTTTGCCCGTATTTATTAAAGTACTTCCGAGCTTTCAACATTGTTTTAGTGCAGAAAATATCCGTTTGATTGAACCTCGCTCTAGCAGTGTGCACATTTAGTCCTAATTAAATTAGTCGAATTTATTCTATTCGCAATAAACAAGGAAACTGCATGAACAAAATAATGCAGGCTGCAGATGTAGTCGCTTCACTTTCAGACGGTATGACCATTGGTATCGGTGGTTGGGGGCCGCGTCGCAAGCCTATGGCTTTGGTGCGTGAGATTCTTCGCTCTGAGCTTAAAGACCTTACGATTGTTGCCTACGGTGGAGCCGATGTTGGCATGCTGTGTGCGGCAGGAAAAGTTAAAAAAGTAGTTTTTGCTTTCGTATCGTTAGACTTTATTCCGTTAGAACCCTATTTTCGTCAAGCTCGACAGCAAGGTGCTATTGAGACGATGGAAATTGATGAAGGCCTGATGCTGCTAGGTTTGCGTGCGGCGGCTTGGGGATGCCCTTTTATTCCGACGGCGGTGGGTTTGGGTACCGACATTCTTAATGTTAACCCCGATTTGAAATTGGTCGACAGTCCCTACGACGATAAAGAATGGGTAGCGATGCCCGCACTAAAATTAGACGCTTCTCTCATTCATGTCGATCGCGCAGACGCACGCGGTGTCTGCCAAATTAAAGGGCCCGATCATTATATGGATGACTGGTTTGCCCGTGCAGCGGACAAGACTTATGTCTCTTGTGACGAGATAGTTGATACTGATTATTTTGCTAATGGAGATGAGGCACGGTTTGTATTTTGGGAACGTTCGCAAACCACAGGAGTGATTCCTATTGCCGGAGGCGCTCATCCGAGTTCATGTGCACCTATGTACGGTTTTGATGCACCGCATTTTAAAGAATATGCAGCGACGGCTAAAGAAGGGGGGTTTAGTGCCTACGCCGATAAATACATTAATGGTAAAAGCGAAGCAGACTACCAATCATTAGTTGGCGGTATAGAGTCGATAAAGAAATTGCCATTACCTGTATATTAATTTTCAACGAATCGCATGAGCGAAACGTTAAAGAACTATTTTGGAGATAATTGAATGAGCACTCCTGCAACAGATTACACGCTCGCAGAATTACTAATATGCACCAATGCATCTGCCTATGACAATGATGGTGAAGTTTTAGTGACAGGTATTGGCGTGCTGGCACGCATCGCGGGTAGTTTAGCGATGAAAACCAGTAACACCGACATTATGATGACAGATTCTGAAGCATGGATTTTGTCCGAGCCGAAT
>JAJRPK010000024.1 GCA_024280785.1 Gammaproteobacteria bacterium | reverse complement strand
TATTTACCCCCGCCACTCCGCTAGACGTGGCGGCCTATGTGATGGATAAACTGGACATAATTTTGCTGATGTCGGTTAACCCGGGATTTGGTGGGCAGTCGTTTATTCCGTCAACCTTGTCGAAGCTGGCAGAAGTTCGCGAGTTAATTGATTCGGTGGATAAAGATATTCGACTTGAAGTTGACGGTGGCGTTTCGGCGAAAAATATTCGAGAGATTGCTGAGGCGGGCGCCGATACTTTTGTCGCGGGTTCGGCGATTTTTAACACAGGTAGTTACGTCGATGCTATCGACGCGATGAGAGCAGAGTTAGCCCAGGCAAAAATGCCCACAAAGGGATGAGTAAGACTGGATATGTGGCTATATACCAACCCAAAAACCAATAGGCTTTGTGGCTAGCGTATAAGTGCTGGATCACCGTTACAGCTTGATAGCAGAGAATCTATAACGGCATTAATGACTGCCCGCGAATACTAGCTGAAACGAGCCGGCGATTGCCGATCATCGACTTTCGCTTGGGCCATTCCAACTACGCGGGGCTTGGGCCGTAGCTTTCCATTACGGTTTTTGTCCATAAAGGCCTAAAAGAAGCTATGCGTGTGGCTCAGGGGAGAGCCTGGTTACGTCGTTGCAATCCCTCCAGGTGCACTTGCTACCTGTGAATATGCTCAATGAGGATAAACACTGATAAAAAGGGCGTTTGCGACTACATCCAACACAACTGGTGCTAAAACTATGCTTTTTTTGCCCTTTAATCAAGTCTATTGAGTGTTTGAGGAGATTAAAGTTTGGAGGATAGGGGTAAGAAAAGCTTGAATTTCAATGCTCAAAACACGCATTTAGTGATGTTTGACCTCGACGGGACGCTGATTGATAGTGTTCCCGATATTGCCATTGCGCTCGACGAAACAATGGTTGCCATGGGCTACTTTGCCCCGGGTGAGGCGCAGGTTAGGCATTGGGTGGGTAACGGTTCCTATATCCTTATTCGTCGAGCACTCGCTGCCGCAAGCGGTGTAGATGAAACCCGGGTAGATCAATCACTCCTCGACCGGGCTCAACTGCTGTTTTTTGATTATTACGAGCTTTGTTGCGATCGACTTAGCCAATTGTATCCCGGGGTTAAGCAGTCGTTAGACTTTTTAATTCAACAGCAAATCATACTGACATGTGTGACCAATAAGCCAGCTAGATTTACTCAAAAAGTGCTGGCAAGCTGCGGCATCGACCAGTATTTTTCGTTGCAAGTGTCCGGCGATACTCTGGCCAATAAAAAGCCGGATCCCCAGCCGCTATTGCATGTATTGGAACATTTTAAAGTAAGCCGTGAACAAAGCTTGATGGTAGGTGACTCACTCAACGATATTCAGGCGGCGCGGGCTGCAGGGGTGGCGGTGCTGGGAGTCGATTACGGCTATAACCACGGCCAAGCTATTTATGCGGCCGATCGTGACGGCGCAGATAACCCCGATTGGGTCGTCAGTGATCTGTCAGATTACTTTAGCGGACATTAGCACTGATCATTAGCACTGATCATTAGCACTGACCATTAGAGCTTGGCTGAGTTTAGGGACCTGGTCTTGAATCAAACACGGCAAAATAACGGCTTGCCAGACTAGTTGGCTGGGTTACAATGAATAGAAGACTCCCAAAGTTTAAATACTTCAATCAGCGTTCAATAAACGGAAGTCCAGAAAAGTAAATTGGTGATAGCAGTGAATTCAGAAAACAGCACTTTGCGATGGCGTTGGCGGCAATAATTTGTTCGCATCGAATGGCTGTATCCATACATAAATAACTGTTCGATAGCTTCAAACTGTGTATTTTCACCTTACTCGACATTCTGGATTCACCACAATGAACTTACAACAATTTTCCGATCTGGCTGACGCCGGTTATAACCGTATACCTGTTACGCGCGAAGTGCTAGCGGATATGGACACCCCTGTTAGCGCCTATCTCAAGCTGGCTTCTGGCCCTTATTCTTATCTATTCGAATCCGTTCAAGGCGGAGAAAAATGGGGCCGTTACTCGATTATTGGCTTGCCCTGCAAAACGATTCTCAAAGTTTTTGGTGAACAGATTACCGTTGAGTGTGACGGGAAAATCATCGAACAAATGCAAATGGCAGACCCGTTAGTCTTCGTGGAAGAGTTTCAACAGCGTTATCGAGTTCCTGACTTAGAGGGCCTGCCCGCTTTTTTTGGTGGTTTGGTAGGGTACTTTGGCTACGACACTGTGCGTTATGTTGAACCCAAACTTAAACATACCACGCCGCCGGATCAGCTGGGGACACCCGATATATTGTTGATGGTTTCAGAAGACGTGTTGGTCTTTGATAACCTGGCCGGCAAAATTCATATTGTAACTCACGCTAACCTTGAAAATAAAAGTGTAGAATCGGCCTTGGATAATGCGTTAGCACGCATTGACGTGCTGGCTGAAAAGCTGCCCACTGCGACACCTGTACTGCCACCGATTGCTGTAGATTTGACAGCGGCCTCTGCACCAATGGGATTGGCAGAAAGCGATTTCAAATCGGGTTTTAGTCAAGCTGAATATGAGGCAATAGTAGAAAAAATTAAAGCTTATACGGTGGCCGGTGACGTAATGCAGGTCGTTCCGTCGCAACGAATGCGTGCACCTTTTACGGCTGCACCGTTAAATCTTTATCGAGCTTTGCGCAGTTTAAACCCTTCGCCGTATATGTACTTTCTCGACCTCGATGATTTTCATATTGTCGGTTCCTCGCCAGAGATTCTCGCCAGAGCCGAAGACGGTGTGGTGACTATTCGACCGTTGGCGGGAACGCGTCATCGCGGTGAAACCGAAGAAGAAGACCAAGCGTTAGAGCGCGAATTACTGGCCGATCCTAAAGAAATTGCTGAGCATTTAATGTTGATTGATCTTGGCCGCAATGACGTGGGCCGAGTTGCAGAAGTGGGTTCAGTAGTACTAACGGATAAAATGAAAGTCGAGCGTTATTCCCACGTGATGCACATCGTGTCGAACGTCACCGGTAAAGTTCGCGAAGGCTTAAGCGCGATAGATGTATTAAAAGCAGCGTTACCGGCGGGAACTTTAAGCGGGGCGCCAAAAATTCGGGCTATGGAAATCATCGATGAAGTCGAACCGGTAAAGCGGGGTATTTATGGTGGTGCTGTTGGGTATATTAGCTGGAAGGGCAATATGGATACTGCCATTGCGATTCGCACCGCGGTAATCAAAGACGGCGTACTTAATGTTCAAGCCGGTGGTGGCGTGGTGGCCGATTCAGTGCCAAAGTCAGAGTGGAAAGAAACTATGGACAAAGCACGGGCGATGTTTCGGGCGGCGGCGCTGGCCAGTCAATCTACCCATGAAGCGATTAAGCCGGAGGGAGAATCGTAATGCTATTAATGATCGATAACTACGATTCATTTACTTATAACGTTGTTCAATATCTCGGTGAATTGGGCAGCGACGTTAAGGTCGTTCGCAACGACGAAATCAGTTGTGCTGAAATAGCGGAACTGGCGCCCGAGCGCATAGTAATATCACCGGGGCCGTGTACGCCTAACGAAGCGGGGATCTCGCTAGAACTCGTTGAAACTTTTGCCGGTAAAATTCCTTTGCTTGGAATATGTTTGGGGCATCAAAGTATTGGTCAGGCTTTTGGTGGCAAAGTTATCCGTGCACGCAAAGTCATGCACGGAAAAACCTCGATGGTCTACCACCAGGGTGCGGGTGTGTTTGCGGGCTTAAAGAGTCCTTACGAAGCGACCCGTTACCATTCATTGGTGGTCGAAAAAAGCAGTTTGCCAGATTGTTTTGAAATAACGGCGTGGACCCAATTAGAAGATGGTACCGTTGATGAAATTATGGGTATACGCCATAAGACCTTAGCGGTAGAAGGCGTTCAGTTTCATCCCGAATCAATTTTGACGGAACTTGGCCATGAATTGCTGGCTAACTTTTTGAAGAGTTCTTGTTAGTTCTGATATCGAGCTGGGGTTCAACTTCCGCTCGACGAGGAATGAGGTAGAACGATAAAACTTTGGTGGGTAGGAAAGCGTGATATGAATATTCAAACGGCGATTAGTGTCGTAATAGAAAAACAGGATTTGCTCGAAGCCGATATGGTCACCGTTATGCGAGCGATAATGACGGGAGAAGCAACGCCGGCTCAAATCGCCGGGTTTTTAGTAGCGTTGAGAATGAAAGGAGAAACCGTTACGGAGATCGCCGCAGCGGCTAGTGTGATGCGTGAATTAGCGTTACCGGTAACGGTTTCGGCTGAGCATTTGGTCGATATTGTTGGTACAGGTGGTGATGGAGCTAAACTTTTTAATGTCTCTACCGCAAGTACTATGGTGGCAGCTGCAGCGGGTTGCCACGTAGCTAAGCACGGTAACCGATCGGTCAGTAGTTCCAGCGGTGCGGCCGATTTACTTGAAGCGGCGGGTGTTCGTTTAGATTTGAACCCCGAAGAAGTGGCGCGTTGCATCGAACAGGTTGGTGTGGGCTTTATGTTTGCACAAAATCATCACAGTGCGATGAAACACGCAATGGGTCCGCGCCAAGAATTGGCAACGCGGACATTGTTCAATATGTTGGGGCCGTTGACTAATCCTGCAGGGGTAAAAAATCAGCTGCTGGGAGTGTACGCTAAAGAATTACTTCGCCCGGTGGCAGAGGTATTAAAAGTCCTCGGCAGCGATCACGTGATGGTGGTGCATTCCGCCGAAGGTTTGGACGAAATCAGTGTTGGCGGTGAGACCTATGTGGCAGAACTTAAAGACGGAGAAATCCGCGAATACAGCATTTCACCGCAGCAGGTAGGTGTTAGTACGGCTGCTATCGATCAGCTGTCGGTAGAAAACCCGGCAGAAAGTTTAGCGTTAATAAAGGCGGCTTTACGTAAGGCCGGAGGTGAGCGCAGCGACAGAGAAATAGCAGCGGGCGATTTAATTGCATTGAATGCGGGCGCGGCGATTTATGTTTCAGGTTTGGCTACTGATTGGCAACAAGGTGTCGATATGGCGCAGGATATGATTGCCTCGGGCTTGGCCGCGGAAAAAATGAAAGAATTGGCTGATTTTTCTCAGGCATTAAAAATTGTGTAGTTGTTGTGTAGCTGCTGTGTAGTTGTTGCGTAGTTAGCGGGTAAGCTGCTGGACAAGAGTTAAAAGCTACGGTTCGAGAGTCAAACGTTAAAAGAGATATTCATGGCGACGCCCACTATTTTAAAAAAAATACTTCAGCGCAAAGTTGAAGAGATTGCCGATCGCCGTGCGGCTCGCTCCATTGAGCAGATGCGAGCGGTAATTGATTCGGTAGAGCCCTGCCGTGGATTTGTAGACGCTATAGCGGCCAAACTTGCGGTGGGTGAGCCGGCGGTAATTGCCGAAATTAAAAAAGCTTCGCCCAGCAAAGGCGTTATTCGTGAACATTTTGATCCCGCCGAGATAGCCAAGAGTTACACTGCCGGGGGCGCCGCTTGTTTATCGGTGTTGACAGATGTAGATTTTTTTCAAGGCTCCGACGAATATTTGGTGGAGGCACGAGCAGCCTGCCAATTACCGGTGATTCGCAAAGATTTTATTATCGATGAATATCAACTATACGAAGCGCGGGCGATGGGTGCTGATTGTATTTTACTTATCGTTGCTGCGTTGGACGACGATCGTTTAAAGAGTCTCAATGATTGCGCGCTGGGCTTAGGCTTGGATGTTTTAATTGAAGCCCACGATCGTGACGAATTGCAGCGTTCGTTACCGTTAGGGAATACCTTGGTAGGTATTAATAATCGTGATTTACATCGCTTTGAAACGGATTTAAATAGTACCTATCAATTGTTGACGGATATTCCAGACGGTCGAATAGTGGTGACAGAAAGTGGCATTCACTCAGCTGAAGATGTAGAAGCAATGCGAGCTCGTAATGTGAACACGTTTTTAGTGGGGGAGGCATTTATGCGCGCCGAGGACCCCGGCGCTCAATTACGGACAATGTTTTATTAAAGAAATATCTCGATAGGGATAGGCTCGATTATCGCGTGCCGTAAACCACCATGGTCTTGCCTTTAACGTTGACCAGACCTTGCTCTTCCAGATCTTTGAGCACCCGGCCGACCATTTCTCGGGAGCAACCAACAATCCGACCGATTTCTTGGCGGGTGATTTTGATTTGCATGCCATCGGGATGAGTCATCGCATCGGGTTCTTTGCACAAGTCTAGCAGTGTGCCTGCAACGCGACCCGTGACATCAAGGAAGGCCAGGTCACCGACTTTACGAGTAGTTTTGCGCAAGCGGCTAGCCATTTGTCGGCCGACCGAATAGAGTAAATCGGGATATTGCTGTGACAGCTCGTGAAAACGAGAAAAACTGATTTCGACCACTTCGCACTCAGATTTAACCCGGACCCAGGCACTGCGAGTGTCTTCTTGGCCGAACAGGCCCATTTCGCCGAAAAAGTCGCCATCGTTTAGATAAGCGACAATCATCTCTTTGCCGTTGTCATCTTCGATAGCAACAGTCACGGATCCCGAGATAATGTAATACAGGCTTTCGGATGAGTCGCCGGCGTAAATGATAGTGCTTTTGTTGGGATAACGTCGTCGGTGACCGTTGGCAATCAGCACTTCGGCGTTTTTAATGTGTGGTGTCAGTGGGGCTGGGGTCACAATTGAGCTTCCTTTCGAAGTAAATTGCGCGTCAGTATTGAATTTAGGAGCAAGCATGATACATCAACAACCTATAAGTTGTGGGAAATGAATTTAACGGCTTTTCATCAATTTATAGTATTGTCTATTTTGAGTGTGACGCCAGTCACATTTGATTAAAATGTGAACCGGCGCCCATTTCGACTATTTGTCCTACTATGATGGGTCAATGTTTAGCGAGGTAGCAGTTTAGATTTTGTTAATTTTATTAAGAGGTATTTTATGAAAATAGCCGTCCATTGGACTGGTAATGTAAGCTTTAAAGCGGAGTCCGAGGAGACGGGTCATTCCGTGCAAATGGATGGCCCCGCCGATTTAGGGGGCGAAAACCTTGGTCCCAGACCAATGGAGCTTTTACTGATGGGAATGGGTGGCTGTGCCTCGTTTGACGTCATCTCTATGTTAAAGAAAAGCCGACAGGACGTACTGGACTGTTGCGCTGAACTGGAGGCCGAGAGGGCCGATGCAATACCCGCTGTTTTTACCAAAATTCATCTTAAATTTATCGTTTCTGGCCGAAAGCTGAAAGAGTCACACGTTAAACGGGCGGTTAGCTTATCGGCCGAAAAATATTGTTCGGCGTCGATTATGATGAGTAAAGCGGGTGTCGAAGTCACGCACAGCTATGAGCTCAAGGAAGTCAGTTGAACGATATAAAAAAAATCGTTGGCCAACGCCCTAATTCAACCGCCGGTATGCGGCATGTTGCTTTGTTTGTTGCCGACCTTGAGCAAGCTCAGCATTTCTATATTGATTTACTGGGTATGGTGCTCGAGTGGCAGCCCGATGCTGACAATGTTTATTTAACCTCAGGAAACGATAACGTCGCTTTGCATCGTAGTTCTCATCTTAGCTCCCACTCTGGTTCTCATCAGGAATTGAACTCCAGTGCTCAGCGCTTGGATCATATTGGTTTTATTATTGACGAAAGGGGTGATGTCGATAGTTGGTATGATTTTT
>JAJRPK010000023.1 GCA_024280785.1 Gammaproteobacteria bacterium | reverse complement strand
CAAATAAGAGCCTATCTCGCCCAACTCGGGCCGCTAAAAATTAATCGAGTAGAATGGGATGAAATTGCTAAGAACGATTTTTTCTGCCCCGACTCAGCATTAGTGCCAGAACTGGAAAGCTATATGACGGCGCTGAATAAAGAAGGCAATTCCATTGGCGCCAAAATTACTGTCGTCGCAACAGCAATGCCCGTTGGTTTGGGTGAGCCAGTCTTTGATCGTTTAGATGCCGATATTGCCCACGCCTTAATGAGTATTAACGCCGTCAAAGGAGTCGAGTTGGGCTCGGGTTTTACTTCAGTCGAGCAAAAAGGTAGTGAGCATCGTGACGAGCTTACGCAGCAGGGTTTTAAATCCAATAATGCCGGAGGCGTGTTAGGGGGGATATCTTCAGGCCAGGATATTATCGCACACATCGCGTTAAAGCCGACATCTAGCATCCGTCTGCCCGGCGAAAGTATCAATCGTGATGGAGAATCTGTCGAAGTAATCACAACGGGGCGACATGATCCTTGCGTAGGCATCCGAGCAGTGCCCATTGCTGAAGCCATGTTAGCTATCGTGATTATGGACCATCTTTTGCGCCATCGAGGCCAAAATGCCGATGTAAGTTCAACCACCCCTATTATTCCTGGCTCGGTCGATTAGATCGGTTGTTGCTACCGATTGTAATAATCTCGAATCTCTAACGGATTTATAAATTCCATGCCGTATTGGCGACTTTCCAGTTTTTATTTTTTTTATTTTGCACTATTGGGTGCAATTATCCCGTATTGGAGCCTCTATCTTAATTAGCTTGGCTATTCACCTATTCAGATAGGCTTGCTAAGTTCGATAATGTTAAGCACCAAAGTACTCTCCCCCTATTTGTGCGGTTGGATAGCAGATAAGACCGGCAAGCCGATGCAGGTTATCCGCATTTCTTCCTTTTTGGCCTTAATTTGTTTTCTTGGGATATTTATTTGCCAGGGAATTTACGCATTGATGTTTATCGTTGCAAGTTTTAGTTTCTTTTGGAACGCGGTTATTGGCCAGTTTGATGTGGTAACACTCAAGTTTCTCGGTACGCGATTTGTTCACTACGGAAAAATTCGTGCTTGGGGTTCAGTAGGTTTTGTCCTAACAGTAACGCTATTGGGGTGGATCCTCGATATAGTCGGGATTGACCAGCTGCCCGTCATCATGTCTTTACTGCTGCTGTTTATTTGGATGAGTAGCTTGTGGGCGCAAGAGTATTCCAAGCCGCCACAACATGAAGCGACCCAAGGGCTACGACAAATACTTAGCCGTCCTTCAGTGATGGCCTTTTTGCTGGCTTGCTTTCTGTTGCAGTTTTCTCACGGCACTTACTATACATTCTACTCGATTTACCTAAATGCTTACGAGTACAGTAAATCCATCATGGGGCTACTATGGGGTAGCGCGATAATGGCAGAGTTAGTACTTTTTTTATTGATGGCTAAATTTCTTCGACGATTCTCATTACGAGCTATTCTACTTTTTAGCTTGTCAGTCTCGTCGTTACGTTGGGCCATTATCGGTTTATTTCCCGAACATTTACTTGCCTTATTTATTGCTCAAATTGGGCATGCATTTACTTTTGCCAGTTTTCACGCTGTGGCGGTGGAATGGGTGCGGCGATCTTTCGGAGAGCATCATCAAGGACAAGGCCAGGCAATTTACGGAGCGATAAGCTTTGGGGCTGGCGGCGCAATAGGCGCAATGGTTAGCGGTGTTCTGTGGGATGACAATCAACTACTTACCTGGCTTTTTGCAAGTGCAGCGAGTGTTATGGGTTTTTTAATTGTTTGGTTTTTTGTCGATATTAAAAAGAGTAATGATAAATTGGCTGCTGTTTAATCAAAATAAATAACTATGTCTATAACTATGTCTATAATTACGTCTACAATCGAATTGTCAAAACTTAACTCTAGCGAATTTGATTCAGTCGCTAAAGAGTGGGGTGGCCGCATTAAGTTGATCTTTTTTGATATCGATGGAACACTCCTTGATTCATCTACCAGAGTGCCCATCTCAGCACAGCAGCAAATATATCGTATTCAGCAGAAAGGAATAGCAACAGCAATTGCATCAGGTCGCGCTCCGTTTGCCGCTAAAATTATAATTGATCAATTAGCGTTAAACGGTGCCGGGTTGTTTTATACGGGTGCTATGCAATTTGATCCTATCTCATGCGACGTCATAGAATCGGTTGCTTTAAACCGAACAGATGTTGAAGTTGTAATAAATTTAGCTCGTAGTAACAGTTTGCATTGTGAACTATATACCAGCGACAACTACTATATTGAAGCGCCTACGGTTTACACCCCTCATCATACTCGTTATTTAAAGCAGCCACCAGTAATCGGTTGCTTTAGCCAAGAGCTTATAGATAATCCGATCTATAAAATACAACTTGTTGTCGATCAACGCACAGAGATACATAAGCTTGAAGTTGTACAGCGAGCACTGCCACATTTAATTTACGCATCGGGGCATGGGGCTGACAAACCCGAAATATTATTTTCGTCTGTAGTTAGCCCACTGGCTGACAAGAAGAAAGCATTTCAATCGCTATGCCGTCATTACCAATTGAGCCCAGATCAAATTATGAGCATTGGTGACGCCGGGTCCGACCAAGTATTTTTAGAGCAAGCAGGGCTTGGCATTGCGATGGGGAATGCTTGCGACGAAGTTAAACGATGTGCCAATTTTGTAACCCGGCACGTCGATAATGGCGGCTTGGCGTTAGCGTTAAAGCTGCTTTGATTTGGTACCCAAATTTGATAGCTCGCAAGGCTCATAAACAACATGCATTGCGCAATTGAAACGCGTCAGTCTTGATATGCCGTAGATTTATCAGTGGAAAATTGTTAGCGTAGGGACCTATAACATATAATTTATAACAATACCCGTATAGTGGAAGGTCTTACAATGCAATATAGATTACCGTTGGCTCAATTTCGTTACCAGGTTTCTTTACAAAAGCAGCAAATATTTTTGCACCAACCTGTCAATCAGCAATGGTATTCTCTGACATGGGATCAAGTTGACGATAAGGCTCGACGAATTGCGACGGGCTTATTGGCGCAAGGGTTTCAACCAGGCGATCGGATTGGAATTCTGTCAAAAAACTGTGCCGAGTGGCTTATTTCTGACCTGGCAATCATGATGGCGGGAATGATCAGTGTGCCGATTTATGCGACCGCTGGTGAAAAAACAATAAAATATGTTATTGATCACAGTGGCATGAAAGCAATGTTCATTGGCTATTTGGAAAGCAGCGATGCGGCAGAGCGGGGCGCCAATTCTGTTTTTCGGATTGGCTATGCAGGCGCTAACTCTCCTGTCGATGACTCGTGGGATAAATGGTTGGAAAAATACTCCCCTATATCGTTAGATAAAATACCCGATAACAAAGCCGACGATATCATGACTTTGGTATACACGTCGGGAAGCACCGGGAATCCAAAAGGGGTAAGCCTTAGTTTTGACAATCTCGGGTCGGCAGCCTATGCAACGGCTAATTTATTCGAAACTAATAGCGATGATAGGGTGGTGTCCTATCTTCCCTTAGCTCATATTACCGAACGATCGGCTATAGCATGGATGTCAATATATAGTGGCGTAAACGTATATTTTGTAGAGTCGTTAAAAACGTTCCCTAACGATTTAACGTATGCTCGCCCTACCGCGTTTGTATCAGTGCCTAGATTGTGGGCAAAATTTCAAGCGGCCGTACTTGCGGACATTCCCGATGAGAAGTTGCAGCGATTATTAAAGATCCCCGTGATAAGTTGGTGGGTAAAACGTAAAATAAAAAAATCTCTTGGCTTTGACAGCTGCAAGTTTTTTGCTTCGGGATCAGCTCCAATTGCACCGGATATTTTGCGTTGGTTTCAAGCTATAGATATTGAAATTTCGGAAGCATGGGGTATGACGGAAACCTCAGGTGTCTCTTGTCATACCGTTCCTTTTTGTAATGAAGCAGTAGGCACTATTGGGCGGCCAAGTACCTGTGTGGAAATCAAACTATCGGCCGAAGGTGAAATTTTAATTCGTGGTGATGCTGTGTTTAAAAGCTACCACAATAACCTTGAAGCAACGGCAGAGTCATTTATCGATGGCTGGTTTAAGACCGGAGACTGTGCAGAGCTAAACGAGTCTGGTTATTATCAGATTATCGGTCGGATTAAAGAACAATTTAAGACCGCCAAAGGCAAATATGTGGCACCTGTACCCATTGAAATAATGTTGGCCGGAAACTCTGATGTAGAGCAAGTTTGTGTGCTCGGTTCTGGCCGAAAACAACCGTTGGCTGTCGTGGTACTCAGTGAACAATTTAAGCAGCGCACTGAGCCTGTTCACGAACGTTTAATGAAGACACTTAGCGATATTAATGCCGCTCTTGAGGGCCATCAAAAATTGGATCACTTGATTGTTTGCGAAGAATTTTGGACGATCGAAAACGAGCTGTTAACACCGACATTAAAAATAAAACGAAATGAACTTGAACAGCGATTTAGTAGCTACCTGCACAGAGACTTCTCTCAGCCGGTGGTGTGGGAAGCGGAAATGGATGCAGCGGTCTAAGTAGAGGAATAATCGTTTGGAGAGTTAGATGAGCAAGTGCCTTGGCAGGGACTTAGGCGCAAGTCAGCTAAGCGATGTTTTAGCTATATCTTACTTATTTGATCGTAGACATCTTGTTTTGACTGAGTAGATATTCTATTTAACATAATATACATTATACGCATAGCAACTATTTTATACACAGGATCGACACAATGACTAGACTGAAAATTAAGCAACGAAATAGTTATATGGAATACGATTGCTTATGCTTAAAAAGTCTAAGAAAAAAAGACCAAAAAACCTAAAAATGTGCGTTTTTCCTGACAGATCAATGTTATCTGTCACTCAGTGCGCAACAATTTGCTTGACAAGCGAACAAACTATTCGCCGGTGGAACCGTGAAAGCTGGCCGCAAGCGTATCAATTGCTCTGCCAACTTCATGCGAATGGCCGCGTTATGCCCCCTAAATGGTCGCACTCGCGCTTTAATACCCACGGCAACCTTGAGTTGCACAATGGCGAAGTGGCTGAAAATGAGGTGCTAAACATCGTTTACACACGTCAATTGACGGCCTCGATACGCCGCGAACTGGAACGCCAGCAACGGCAAATTGCCAACCTGAAAGGTCAAATTAACGCATTGGATAACAGTGCATCGAACGATGCTTTTATTTCACACTGAGCTTAGCGAGCGCGAGACTTTGCTTTCGTACTCGATCTTCTAGCTTATCAAAGCGACCAAGAAAATAACGCAGGCAAAATGCAGCGCTGCAGCCGTATACAGTGACCAGCGCGACGATAATGTCAGTGGAGTCCATTTTTTTAATACCTGCACATTCATTAAAAACCACGCTCTTTCGAGAACGCCAATAAATCGGGAACCAAGCCCGCGTCCGTTTGCCGCTGGAAAAATCGGTCTCTGGCCGCTTGCAGCGTTTTAGGGTTTTGACTGAACACCGCCGTTAGCGGATCAGTTTTTTCCTGTATCACCTCGGCCACCGCTTTGCGAGCGAAGAACACACCGGCCACGGCCACCGCCGCCAGCGCGATGAATTGCCGATTATTAAACAGGCTCATGCGAGGGCAATTCCCGCTTCGATTAACGTTTTAGGATAGGGTTGCTGCCCCAACTCCACTAACGTCATCGCCGCAAATAAATCCGCGTACTGATCTTTGGAGACTTGAGTATATCGATTAATTCCAGAACGCTTTTCAACCACCGAAATATAATTTTCTGTGTCGTTTTCATTGCTTGGCGCCCATGTTGAAATAATGTCTTCTAGCGTTTTGATATTCCGCCTGGCATAGCTTTGCAGAATTCTTGTTGCCGCACGGTAGCCGTAGCGCGGGTCGATAAATTCCTCAAATTCTCCGTCTAAATCTAACAAGTGCTCGCCTTCCCACGCAAAATCTACCCGCTGATTCTCACGAATGTTTAACGGATTCTTATTGCGAATCCCGCGCGGTAATGATTCGGTTTTGACAAACATAATCCCCCCTACAATAATAACCAGAACAATCAACCCTGTTAGATTATCCATTACGGCCACTCAAATTTGACGATAACGCCGTTGGTTGACTGTGGCAATACTTGCGACCCCAACCCTGCCGCGAGAAATGCCGCCCCCCCGTTACTCGGTGGTTGCGCCGCTCCGAACGCTGCCGCCAGAACGATATTCCCGTTAATCGTCACTTGATCGAAAGGAAACGGATCGCCGGTTGTGACACCCGCTTGATCCACTATTATCTGCAACGTATTAATAGCCGAACAACTCATTCCGACCACTGTCAGGCCGTTGGCGGTATCAGGTAAACCCGCGCCGAAATACGGTAAAAATCCCACCTGACCAACAATCGCTGTTCCGAAAAATGATTCTGTATTAACCACCATGTT
>JAJRPK010000481.1 GCA_024280785.1 Gammaproteobacteria bacterium | reverse complement strand
GTACTTTAAGCGCATGATAAGGGTTGAAGATCAGTATTGTAAAGTGAGGACCAGATTTAATGCTTAAGCGCATAATGCCCTATTTGACGCGTTTGATTTCAAGTAATTCTGTGCTTGGCCTTCGTCGCCATTATTTTGAAATTAAACGGCGCATTAAAGGAGAGGCGCATCGGGTTGATATATTCCTTCGAATTAACGACCCTTACAGCTACTTATTAGTGCAAGTCATCGGGCAGTTCCATGCTCGATTCAATATCGAAGTCCGCTATCACACAGTGTTAAACCTGTCCGATACCATGTATCCCGAGAAAAAATTGTGGTATCAGTACGCTGTAATCGACGCTGGGCGATTGGCAAATATGTACCAACTGGCTTTTCCACCACAAATACCTGCTAATGACCCGTCGATAATTGAATGGTCTACAGCCGAACTGCTACGTGCAGAGATTAATGCTAGCAGGAACGAATCATTAACGAATCATCTCGAACAAATTCATGAAATATTTACGGCCTACTGGTGGCAGAAAGAATTAAAGCAGCAAGAATCAAGGCATAAAAAAACAGGTGAAGAATCGCTATCAGCTCCGCCCATTGCGCAGTTGCTATCTCATAACGAAAAATCACTGTTGCAAAAGAAACACTATTCCAGCGCCATGTTATTTTATGGGGGTGAATGGTACTGGGGGATTGATCGTTTAGACCATCTAGAGCGACGCCTGAATGGTTTGGGGTTAAATAAAGAGAAAATTCCCCGGGTGGAATTTGATCGCAGTTATGCTCGGTTCTTACAATACTTGCCGGCAACGACTTTGGCTAACAAGCAAAGTGCTAAAACTGTAACTTTTTATTGGTCTGCTCGAAGTCCCTATTCTTATGTCGCACTAGTAAGGCTTGTTAGACTTACACAGCGCTATCGCATAAGGCTAACAATTAAGGCCGTGATGCCTATGGTCATGCGTGGCATGGCAGTGCCGAAAATGAAAAAAATGTATATTTTCCACGATACAAAACGTGAGGCAGAGAAGTTGGGTGTTCGCTATGGTTTTGTCGCGGATCCACTGGGGAAAAGCGTGGAGCGATGTTATGCGCTATGGGCTTTCGCCGAAGACCAGGGTTTGTTGGTCAAGTATTTGTTAAGTTATGCTCGTGCCGTGAACTCACAGGGTATCGATGCGAGCAGTGACAGGGGAATGAAAAGAATTGTGGAGCGTTGCGGCTTGGACTGGATCGTCGCAAAATCGTACTTGGAGAATCAAAGTTGGCGGCAACAAGTACAAGCGAATGTAAGTGAAATGTTAGAACTAGGCTGCTGGGGAGTGCCCAGCTTTCGCTACGGCGATCAAGTATTTTGGGGGCAAGACAGGATTGGTATGCTTGAACAACTTATCGCTGACGATATTCAACAAGGTTGATCTTTACAGGAATCAACCGCTACTCTGATAAAGCCAGTGCTGTATCTATCAATGCGAGATGACTGTATCCCTGCGGGAAGTTTCCCAAAAGCCGCCGTTTTTTAAATTCCATGTCTTCGCTTAACAGACCTAAATGATTGGTGTGTTGCAAGACGTCTTCAAACATTTCTGCGGCTAATTTTTTGCGCCCTATGCGATGCAAACTTTTAATCATCCAAAACGTACAGACAGTAAAGGCCGAGTGCGGTTCGCCAAAGTCATCATTGTTACGGTAACGGAACATTAGCCCGTTGTTGCATAGCTCATCGTAGCATCGGTTGACTGTGGCAATATATTTGGGATCGTTGGCGTCGACCATACCATAGTGTTCCATTAACAAGTTTGACGCGTCCATGTGAGTGTCTCCGTAGGCTTGAGTAAAGGATTGGATGTCTTCATTCCATCCTTTACTAATGACTTGGGTGTAAATCTCGTCTCGCAATGCGGTCCAATGCTCTAAGTTGCTAACTTGGCCAATAAACTCGGAGATTTTAATCGCACGATCGACGGCAACCCAACATAAGACTTTAGAAAAAACAAAATGTTTTTTGTCTCCGCGAATTTCCCAGATACCCGCATCGGGTTTTTTCCATTGATTTTGTACGTGGCGAACCAATGTCCGGACTACCGTCCAAATCTGCTCTACATTTTCTAAGGATTCAGGATGATCGATCAGGCGTTGATAAATTGTATCTAACACAAAGCCATAGATATCGTGTTGCTTTTGTTTGTAAGCAGCATTGCCCACTCTTACGGGTGAAGAGTTTTCGTAGCCACTGAGCCAGTCAAGAGTTTCTTCTTTAAGGCGCTTTTGCCGATGAATGCCGTACATGATTTGTACATTTTCATCTTTGTAGGGAATGACATCGAGGATAAAGTTTAAGTAACGGCTGCCAACCCGGTAGTGGCCCATTTGGGTAAACACCTTGATAACCATAGAGGCATCGCGTAGCCAGCAAAATCGATAGTCCCAGTTTCTTACTCCGCCAATTTCCTCAGGCAGACTGGTTGTTATTGCGGCGAGTACGGCTCCCGTGCCCTGGAAGGCAAGAAGTTTTAACACCAGCAAACTTCGCTCAATTGTCTGATTCCAGCGTTGAAATTTTTGTGTTCGATCAACCCAGTTCATCCAGTAAACTTTGGTTCGCTCAAAGCTAAGCAGAACGGAATCAAGGCAGGGGTCGTCCACTTTTTGGTTATAGCTTAATAAAAAAAAGTGCTCACCAGTAATAGCAATCTGTTTAGCAGCAAGGATATCCTTGTGATTGAAATCTGAATATAGATAAACAGATTCGTAGTTGGGTTTTCGGCAATGGGCTTTTATGTAATCGACCGTGTTTTCAATTGTAGTTTCTGCTTGGGCATAGCCAAGGCGCGGGTCGTAATCAACGGTCATTTTCGGTGACCCACTGAGATGCCTAACTAAGCGGATAACATCTGGTGGGCAAATCGTATCGCTACGCTCTGGATATCGAGGCATAAAATCAATAATTTCAAATGCATCGTCGCCTTGAGTATAGGTGGTTGTTAAAATATTGGTTCTAGGTAAATACTCTTGATGGTAGTGGGCTTTTCTGCCCTTCATTCTCAAGCCAAATTTTCCACCACGATCGCGATCTAATAGCTGCGCAAAAACAGAGGGCGAGTCAAAGGCTGGTAAGCAACACCATTCAATCGTTCCATTTTCTGATACCAGTGCTGCGCTTTGGCCATTGCCAATAACACCGTAGTTCATATTTTGCATGAAAAAATAACCGGGCTTAAGACTCAGCTTTCTGCATAGCATTGGCTACACGGTTTGTTGTCACTGAGTGAGGGGGTAAGAGTTGTTTGTTATCGGTTGTGTAGCTTTGTGTTATCCGTTCGAGCAGTGATAAAAAGTGGGGAACATCGGCTACGCGATGTTGAGCTTGGGAATCGCCGTCACCGACTTTAATACTCATTAAGGCTGGCTGTTCTACGCGAAACATTGCTTCATCAGTTTGGTCATCACCCGCACACAATATACAATCGTAAGTATTCTTATTGATAAAGAATTCCATGGCTCGGCCTTTATTGATATGGATCGAGCTTACTTCAATAATGCGTTTGCCGTGATGGATCTCCACTGGCGAGTTGCCTAACATGTCATACATTTCGTGCAGTAATTGGTTGGCTTTCCACTGCGCGTATACAGGTTCGCTTTGTCGATAATGCCAGACTATAGAGGATTGTTTTTCTTCTATGGCGCTGCCAGGAGTAGAGCCTTCGTAGAGCTTGAAAATTTCTAGCACCGGTTTTTTCCAAGAGTGATCGGTGTTCTGATTGATCGACTGCCATTGGCTTGAATGTGGTAAGCGATAACAATTACCGTGCTCTCCGATGAGTGAAAATGGGTATTCACCCAGCCATTTTTCTAAAAAACTTGCGGGTCTGCCACTGATAATATAAGTATCTATCGGTAAGTCCGCGAGTTTTTTGAGCAGCTGCTTGAGATTCTCACTAGGGGTCGCTTGCTCGGGCTTGTCCTCAAATTCTCGAAGAGTTCCATCGTAGTCTAAAAATAATGCGGGTCGATCGGCTTTGCACAACGCGTCGATAATTCGATTTTCGTTGTCATCCATAGACTTTGGTTGTGGTAGTTGTTCATGATGCTCCAGCAGTTGGCCGACAAAATTACTGGCCCAGTGGTTGGCATCATATTGCATCACTCTGGAGGTCATATAATTCATTCGTTGCTGACGTTCTTCTAACGGCATGATCAAGGCTTGATCAATGGCATTGGCTACTTCGAGTTTGTCGTAAGGGTTAACAATGATGGCATTAACTAACTCTTGTGCAGCACCGGCAAATTCGCTCAGAATAAGGACGCCTGGGTTGTAGTCGTCGGGGTCGTGATTTTGACAAGCTATATACTCTTTTGCGACCAAGTTCATACCGTCAACTAGCGGTGTGACAAGTGCAACGTCGGCAATCGAATACAGTGCGCACAGTGCGGTAAACGGAATCGACTGATGAATAAAGTGGATAGGACTGTGTTGGACGCTAGCGTACAAGCCGTTAAGTCGGCCTATCTCGCGCTCTATTTTTTCTCGCAGCTCTTGATATTCTTTAACTTCGCCTCGTGTCGGTACGCCAATAAATATAAATACGACGTCGCCGGCATGTTCACTAGAGGCAAGAAAAGTTTCAATGGCCTCTAATCGTCTGAGTAACCCTTTGCTGTAGTCGAGTCGTTCGACGCTTAGAACGATTCGTTTATCCTTCCAATTAACTCGATATTCAGTCAGTGTTTGGAGATAGTCCTTTTGAGCTAATTCACGCTTAAAGCTACCAGAATTGATTCCAATTGGGAAGACACCGAGTGAGGCAACGTGATTGCGGTAGGCAATGGTCGTCATTTCCGACTCGATACCGAGTAGCTGTAGTGCTGAACTGCGAAAGTGGCGTAAATAGCTGGAAGTGTGAAAGCCTATTAAATCGGCGCCGAGAATACCGCAAATTAATTCGGTGCGCCGAGGATGGCAGCGAATAATTTCTGATGATGGAAACGGTGTGTGCAGGAAAAAGCCAACTTTTAGTGCCGGTCTTGCCGCGCGTAGTATTTGGGGCAGAAGCATTAGGTGGTAGTCGTGTATCCAAACGATGTCGTCGTCTTGCACATTGTCTAGCACAGTATCAGCAAACTTTTGATTTACGGCGACATAAGCTTGCCAGTCAGATTCGGAATAATGCATATAGACGCGATTGTAGTGTAACAACGGCCAAAGGCTTGAGTTAGACAACCCGTGATAGTAACCATCGATTTCGTCGTTATTGAGATAGACCGGAATACAGTTGAAATCATCTCTTAGCTGTTTGGATACTGCAGCCTTGTCCCTGTCCTCGACAACGGTACCTGGCCAGCCCACTGATTGCAGAGTAAATTCTTCGTTTGTGATGCCCTCTAAGGCGGCAACTAAACCGCCGGAGGATTTCCTTATTGGCGAGCCGAGCGTAACGGGAAGGCGATTGGCGACGTTAATGACTTTTTTCATCTATTTAGTGTAGCCAACAATCGAAAATTAGTTTTTAAATCAAAGAGATAATTTATAGCCCTGTTTAGTGGCGACGCTTGTAAGGCTTATGGCTATCGAACTAGATGTCATTGTCGTGATAGATGAAACAGTGATCAATGGGGCTAAAAAGGAATGTGATCGACGGCTTGAGTTTTGGATATTTCCCCGTTTCTTAGCAAGTAAAATTAATATTTTCAACAAGGGTAAATACAGAAAGCTATTTATACAGGGAGTTTAATTTTTTTGAGACACGTATGTAAAAGTAATTTGCTAAAGGAACCGCCGTCTAACACTCTGATTTCTAGCGTGTTTTACACTATTT
>JAJRPK010000022.1 GCA_024280785.1 Gammaproteobacteria bacterium | reverse complement strand
GAGACATTTTCTGCTCCGACTTTCAATATATCTTTATCCCTGTCAGAAAAATAGAAATAACCGTCCTCTCCCAGACGAACCATATCACCGGTCTTAAACCAACCATCGTCGGTAAACGATTTTTTCATCGCTTCAGGATTTTTATAGTACTCGTAAAATAACTGCACACCGCGAGTACCACGAACACAAAACTCACCATTAACTCCCGGCGGGCAAATCTCTCCCGTTTCAGGATCGACGATCGCATACTCGTAACCGGGAGTAGGCAAACCAATATTCATATTGGGCGACTGGTGATTAACGTCAGAGCGAGTACCGTGCGCTACGGTCTCGGTCATTCCCCAGCAAGCAAAGGTTTTAACCTTAAACCACCCTTCTAGCTGCGGCATAACGATTCCGGTACACCAAATTCGATAATGATGTTCTGGAACTTCTTGCGCACCAATAGCTTTGAAACAAAAAGGTATCATTGATGCAATCGTACACTTGTACTTAAGTGACAATTCCCAAAACCGCGAGGCTGAAAATTTGGGCTGCAACACGACTGTGCCACCTACCCACAACATGTTCCAAATACACCAGCTCTGCGCGTTAACATGAAAAAATGGCAAGAAAGTGAGGTAGACATCGTTTGGTGTATTCAATTGATTCTGCGAGTTAGTTCGACCGCCCCACAGTGCATTAGCATGAGTGTGGACAACCGCCTTAGGGCGAGAAGTCGTGCCCGACGTATACTGAATGCCGATGGGTAACATCGGCTCAGGATCGCGCACTGGCGCCAGATCACCGTGCTCTAGCAATGATGCAAATGTGGGCTGGCCATGTTCTAACTCTTTGGCTGAGGGAACCTCGCCTGCGTTGTTATCGGTGACGACAAACCAATTAAGTGTTTTAGCACTGGCTTTTAATTCGGCGTAAAACCTGGGCTGGGTGATACATCCTACCGCATCCGAATGTTCGGCAAAATACTCGAGCTCTTCTCCCACACAACGAGTGTTAGTTGTCACTCCTACAGCGCCTAGAATGGTGCAGCCATACCAAGCCAACACCATCTCGGGGCAGTTTTCGGCGTGAATCAACACCTTGTCGCCCTTTTTTATTCCCTTCTCTAACAGGCCACAGGCGACACGATTAGCGTCTTGCCAAAAGGCGCTATAAGTCCAGCTGCGGCAATTGCCGTCTTTAGGTTCCCAGACCAGAAAGTCTTTATCGGGCGTATTGTCGGCCCAATGCTTTAACAACCAAGGGATGTCTTTGTTTGGAAAAGTATACGATTCTGCCGAAACAGCCGAACTCACTTTAACCGTATCCATCGGAATATCCTGTATTATCAATTGAAGTTTAACAATGACGTCGGCAATAAAATTCGTCATTACTTAGAAAATTGCGGTTAGTATTGCACTGGCGAAATACTGAGGGTATATTCGGTTATTGTCAATTACGCTTTCGTTTGATTTATTGACTGACGAAGCTTTTGACTAGCATCACCTGATCGCGTTCTTGCCGATAAATACGGACACATAAGCTCTCTGGTTGAGTAAACGCTATGAATTTAAGAGTTTTACATGGTTAAGCCAATATCACCTATCAGGTGGAAAACACCTATCCAGCAACGCAGCCGCGATCGCTTCGACCGTATATTAAATGTATCCGGCCAGCTCTTGGACGATGGCGGCATGAATAACTTAACCATGGAGAAGGTCGCCCAAGGTGCAGAAACTTCGATCGGCTCGGTCTATCATTTTTTCCCCGATAGAGAAGCGCTTATAGCAGCGCTGGTTAGCGAGCGATCAGAAGAAATGCTAAGAATGTTTAGCGTTAGCCCCGCCGCATTAGCACTATCTGTTCAGGATGCGGTCACCCGTATGTTTGACCTGCTAATGGGCTTGTTGAAAACTCGCCCCGGTGTTAAAAGCCTGCTCTCGATGGCCCACTCTTCGCCCGAAATCCAGGCCTATAGAGCACATTTTAATCCACAATTTTTGCAAAGTTCGGCCGAGTATTTAAATATCAAGTTTCCTCGGCTCGATGCCGAAAAACTCACCATCGCCGCCGCCGTATGGCATCACTCATCAGAGTCTTTCGCCCTGCTAGTGGCAAGCCAGCCGAGAAAACAAAGAACAATTTATGCCGAGCAAGCAACTAACGCATTGGTGGCCTATCTGGACACACTTGAGCAGGATCTTTAGCCTGTTACTCTCCTCATCACAAGCTCTCAAGTACTGAGCAGGCAGCTATCAATCAATGACAGGTAAATATTTATGAACTCTACACCGCGTCAATCTTGCTTCACTCTGTTGGTGGCTGCATTAACTGTTCTTATCACAAGCTCTGCTTATGCACAGAGTTCTCTCAGACCAACAACGGTTGAAGCAAAAAATGGCGCCATCACCACATCGATTGCCGCCCACTACGATGAACTAGTCAAAGCCGATAAAAAAGTTGTTGAGGAGTACGCCGATGGGGTATTCCAATTGCGTGGCTGGGGCATTGCCAATACGATAGCCATAGATGCAAAAGACGGATTTATTATTGTCGATACCGGCGATTCAATTCAAGCTGCTACACAAATGCGTGCCAAGCTAGAAAAACTAGTCGGCCACAAAATAAAAGTGGCCGCGATTCTGTATACCCATCACCATTATGTTTCGGGAACCAGCGTATGGGCAGACAAAGGCGTTAGAATTATCGCTCACGAATACCTCGACCGCGATAAAAAAGCTGATCAAGGACTGAGTATATATTCTGGCAACGTTGCGGTAAGAGGGCTCACTCAGTTTGGTTTTTTAAACCCCTTACAAGGCGCCGATGCCTTTCCAAACCTGCTTGGCTCAACCATTGAAAAGCTTACCCACAAAAGTGGCTACCTAAAAGCAACAGAAACCGTTGCCGACGGTACCCTGCAAGAATTAAACGTAGCCGGTGAACGGGTTGAAATCGCCGAATGCAAAATCGATGTTCAAAATAGCATCTGCTTCTACTTCCCCGATCGTTCGACCTTAGTCACTAACTTTATGGCTTCGCCCTCGTTCTTTAATTTGTATAGCCTACGAGGCGATATTTACCGATACCCGATGGCCTACGTAGCCGCATCCGATTGGGCTTTGTCAAAAAACGCACGCTATGTTCTCGACATTCACAATGCCGGAAAGCGCGAGAGGAAATCTACACAGCAAGCACTAGAAGAATCCAGAGACCAAATGCAAATTCTACACGACCAAACCTTACGATTGATCGCCAAAGGATTCGATGCTCGCCGCGTCGCCGAGAATATTTATATCCCCGCAGTTTTACTAAAAGACCGGGAAACTTTCGGCCAAATAGAAAGCCATGTTAAACAAGTCTACAACGCCAAAATAGGTTGGATGGGCAACGACATATATGACATCAACCCTTTGCGAGTTAATAACGAAGTGCAACGAACTATTCAATTGATGGGCGGCCAATCAAAAGTGCTAAGTGCAGCGATAACAGCCAGTAAAAGCAGTGATATTGACGATTGGAAATGGGCGATTCTCCTTAGCAGCCAGTTACTCGAGCTAGACTCCAGCAACCGGGAAATAAAACATGTTCGTGCGATTGCTGCTAGAAAACTTGGCCAGCACACCACCTCTGCTAACGCCAGAGGCTGGTATATAACGGAAGCATTAGCAATGGAAGGGAATCTATTTATTGGCCCACAAGCCGTTACTCGCGAAGCACTGCGAGTGAACTTCGGCAAAGCCACTATAGAGAAAGTATTGGCATCCCCTATCGAAGACGCCGTAAATTACATTCGCTACCTAATCGATCCCAAGGTGGCTGAAGGGAGGCGTTTTGACTTTAACCTTGATTTTACCGACACTCCATACAAAACCAATATTGAAGTTAGGCACGGAGTTATCGCCATTACCGCAATCAAGTCGAGTTCAAAAACAGTTAAACTTAGCCGTGATAATTGGGCCGATTTTGTTGTAGCCGGGACTACTGATAGTGCGTTGCTAACAGTACTTAATGAAGTTCTTGTCCGATGAAAATTTGGCGCTAGCTGTAACTATGGATATTGGTGGAGCTCAATCATCGGTGTTTAAAAGCGGGATTTGGTTTAAAAACTGACGTGATATTCTTCGATTGGAGTAAAGTACGCTGAACATAGTATTCACCGCAACTCTTTTCCAATTTTCTCCATGTCATTGTCTTTGTTTTTCGATTAGCATGAATGAACCAACCAGTAATAAGCCAAGCAACAATGGACAACGACTTTTATGAGCGTAATAAACCCTTCCAACCCCCAAAATGCACTACGGTCAACTCAGGATAAAGAGATATTTAAACGACTACTCCAAGATCCTATTATTGACCAGCTCTGTAAACAGATTGCTAAACATGAACAGCAAGGGCCACAGGGAACACGCCGCCAGTTACTCTCTACGTCTATTCGCATCAGCCAAAAAATGGCACCGGAGCTAAGCAAGATAACCAGTGAGTGCGTAGAAAAACTCGATGTAGATATACCGCTCGAATTATACGCTTACAATAGCCCCAACTTTAATGCCGCCTGTGTTAAACCCGAAGAGGGCCGTCTGTTTATCATGTTCTCGTCAAGTTTGCTCGATGCCTTTGACTTTGCCGAACTAAAATTTGTAGTGGGCCATGAGCTAGGACATTTTATTTTTCAGCACCACGATATCCCCGTCGGCTATGTGCTTAAAGGTAAAACTCAAGCGGGACCTGCGCTCGCGTTACAATTAACCAGCTGGTCGCGCTATGCAGAAATTTCTGCCGATCGAGCCGGTGCCTATTGCTGTAACGATTTTAATTCCGTCGCCAAAGCACTATTTAAGTTAGCCTCGGGCATTACCAGCAGCATTGTTAAATTCAACCTGGATGCTTTTTTAAAACAAGTCGAGGCGATGAAAGTAGAAGATGACGCTTTAGCTAACAGTAGTTTCGAAAAAGATTGGTTTATGACACACCCGTTTAGCCCACTGCGAGTAAAAGCCCTGCAGCTTTTCCATCAATCAGAATTAGCCATGACTGGCGGAACTAAAAAAGCGGAACTGGAATTGGGCATAGAAGGACTCATGGCGTTAATGGAACCTAGCTACTTAGAAGCTAAAACCGATTCAGCCAAAGCCATGCGCCACTGCTTGTTTGCAGGTAGTTTGCTTATTGCCAATGCTAATGGACATATATCAGACTATGAAATCTCTGCCTTTGAAAAACTCTTTGGCGAATCCGAATACAGTGACGATTTTAATCTCGAAAAATTGGCAGCAAAATTACCTTCGCGTTGCGAACAAGTTTTACAAAGCAATAGCTTGCCAAAACGAATGCAGTTAGTTCGCGATCTATCAACCATGGCCAAAGCCGACAACCATGTCGGTGAAAAAGAATTAGCTGTGCTAGAAAATATTGCCGGGATGCTAGACGTCCCCAATCTTTTTGTAAATCAGGTGATAGCCGATTCATCAGTACTCGATTAAACGCGGATGTATAATCGATACCACTAAGCGCCACTACACTTTCTTTAAAAAACAAGTCTTCAACACAATGGTAGACTTTCCTTGCCGACACTCGACTTCCGCATCATTGTCCGTTAAGCGAATATTTTTATAAGAGGTACCACGTTTTAAAGTGCTTGATGTGCCTTTTACCTTAAGATCCTTAATGACCTGAACCGTATCGCCATTATTGAGCTCGTTGCCGTTATTGTCTCTCGCTGTCATTATTTACCTACAATGTTTATCATTTTGCCGCCGAATCGTCGCCGTCAATCCCATAAAATGGATCTTTTGATAAGCCTCGATAGATATTTCAATATACTGTATTTCGGCACTCAAAATTTTTACCCTCTCTATCAGCCATCAGCCACCAATGCAGGTTTATACCAAATCGGCGATGTCCACGCCCGCTCCTGAATTGTTTTTGGCATATCAGGGTTGTCGCACGTCTGGGGACGCTCATTTGTAGGAAAAGAATTGCAGTCGTAAGTGCTCCAGCGACAGCTAGGATTTTCGACAATCCTGGCATAATAAACAGCGGCCACATCCGGATCAAAATTCTTATCGCGCCATACCGTACATAGATTGTTATAACCGGTTGGCAAAGGATCACAGCTATCGGTATTCAGTTCTGTACTCGCCACACTATCACCTGCAACATCAATCACCTGTTGATTTAACTGACCGTTACTATCGACCCAACCTTTGATAATTTGTATCTTTTGTAAATTAGAGGCTCCTGCCACACTGTCTTTTAACGCGCTAACCAAAAAGGCTGGTGAAGCACTTTTTTTGTCGCCCAGCATGACCCCACCCATAGAAACTCCGTTAGAATAGGCGTTTTCAATCATAGATTTTGACTGACACATCGTCTCATCGAAATCCCAACCGGCAAAAAATCGCGGTAGAATTCTCGGGCCGCTGGTGCCGAAGGTTTCTTTTCGCTGCATGGCGGCGAACAACGATTCACGCGTATTCTCTTGCGCCCAAATTCCCGCTAGGCCGCCAGGGTTATAACGGGTAGTATCGCCCTTAGCCACGCCCGGAATAATTCTTGGAGCACCTAAGCGCCGCTTTGTCTCTCTGTCCATTCCTGTTGAACCACGAAAAATACTTTCACCCACCGCGCCAGACGCCCCGGTATGATTATCAGTAGCTGCGATCAAACCAAACTCAAAGGGGTTAACGCCTAACAAGGCTTCCTCCTTTAATCCTTGGGTGAGCACTGTTCGAACGTAGTTATTTCTAGAAATACAGCCCGCGAGCGACATTCCACCCTGACCTAACTCATCGCCGCAGTCTTCCGTGACTTCACTAGGTGCTCGCAGTTTTTCGAAATCACACAGTTCATCATAAGCACCGACTACACCGCCAAGACCGTTTCGACATTCCGAGTCACCTTTGACCTGTAAAATTTCGACTAGTGGTTCTAACTCAAGACGTAGCGCCGACAACGATTTTTGTTCGTCTAACGGCAGATCGGTAAAAGAGTACGGATGAAACATACGGCCGCTGCTCCAGTTACTGTTGTGCGGAATCGATAGAACATCGCAAGCTGTTCCCGATTCAATACAGCGTTGCTTTAACCAGTGCCAAAGTTTTTCCGGCTGGGTTTGGTCTTTAGAACTCAAAGGAACAGGAGGCACTGTGGCGTTGGCAAAAATAATATTTCGATG
>JAJRPK010000480.1 GCA_024280785.1 Gammaproteobacteria bacterium | reverse complement strand
GTATTTACCAATCACATCGCCCACTACCCTGGCTGATTTTTTGTAGGCTTTATTCCAATCGTTATTTAGCTCATTCATTGCGTGTAAAACACGGCGATGGACCGGTTTCAAACCATCTCGGGCATCGGGCAAAGCACGACCAACAATGACGCTCATTGCATAATCGAGATACGATTGTTTCAGCTCTTCTTCGATACTAACGGGTAGAATTTCTTTGGCGATTTCAGCCATAAAGCAGGTTTCCCCTTATCAGATGTTTGTTACTTGTAGCGACGAATTAATATTGCTGACTTTGACTACATTTTGTTTCGCTTCAGGCCGTGCAATTGACCTGCCACTAGACTATTTTTATTGCAGTATTTACTACGGCCACTGCCCTAGTATTCACCCTATCAACAGCGGCTAAAAAAACGGTTAAAAACCAGCTACATAAAGGTGAGGGATGATACCACAGAGCCCGCGCCAATGCGCCTACAAGCGGTGAAAAACAAGGTACTTTGGTAGGTTCTATAGCGGTTATTTGGACAGCTATTCCAACGACTATTTTTTCTGCCTATTTTAGAAATATTTTAACCATTTTTTTCAACTCAGTGATCCAATGATGCCATACCAAAATGTTCCTTTACTGGCAGCGTCACCAACACTGCGTAAATCGAAACCATGCTAAATTTCAAGATTGTCGCCGAAGGATCCCACATCCGAAACCATTGACGTATAATCGATATAAGTTGCTCAATCCACCACCAACTAAACTCGCGGTAAAACTCTAAGTGAAGCCATCAAACATCGAAGTCATTAGCGCCGATTGGATCGTCCCCATAGAAACCGGAGAGTTTGACTCAAACTCGGGATCCAATGACGTACTAAGTGATCATGCCATCGCGATTGAAGACGATATCATTATTGCCATTGCTCCTCGCGAGCAACTACTTGCCGATTATCCTAATGCAAAGCACACCGCGTTAGCAGAACATATTCTCGCCCCAGGACTGATTAACGCTCACGGTCACGCTGCAATGACGTTAATGCGGGGGATGGCTGACGACTATCCCTTAATGGAGTGGCTAGAGCAACACATATGGCCCGCCGAAGCCGATCTGGTTAGCTATGAGTTTGTTGCCGACGGAGTGGAGCTCGCTATAGCCGAAATGCTGTTATCGGGAACGACCTGTTTTACCGACATGTATTTCTTTCCCGACGCCACCGCTCAGGTCACAGAAAAACTGGGCATGCGCGCTCAAATTAACTTTCCGATCCTGGAGGCTCCTTCGCCTTGGGCGGAAAATGCCGGGCAATATTTCGAAAAAGGTTTTGCCTTATCCGACGATTTTCGTCACAGCCCTTTGGTTAAAATCGGCTTTGGCCCTCACGCCCCCTACACTGTTAGCGATAGCAGTTTTGAGCGCGTAGCGATGCTGGCGGAAGAAATGGACTTGAACATCCACGTTCACTTGCACGAGACTCCCAGCGAAATCGCCGCATCTATAGAGCAATACGGTGTAACTCCGATAGAAAGACTAAACCAGCTTGGCGTGCTTTCCTATCGGACTCAAGCCGTACACATGACCCAAATCAGTGACAGCGTAAAAGACATTCTGGTCAATACTGGAACGAGTGTAATTCACTGTCCGACATCTAATTTAAAATTGGCCAGCGGCTATTGCCCGGTAACAGAATTACTCTCACTGGGGGTTCCTGTCGGCTTGGGAACAGACGGCGCCGCGAGCAACAACACTCTTAACATGTTTGAAGCTGTTCGTAGCGCTGCGTTGCAAGCCAAACACATATCTGCCGATGCATCGGCCCTACCAGCATCGCAGGCCTTGTATATGGCCACGCTGGGTAGCGCTAAAGCCCTCGGCATTGATAACAACGTCGGTAGCCTTCGCGTTGGCAAACAGGCTGATATCATCGCCATCGACACCCGCTGCCCTGCTTTGCAACCTCTACATTCGCCCATATCGCAGCTTGTTTATACTGACCCCGCCAGTGCTGTGAGCCACGTATGGATCGCCGGTAAAGCTAAAGTTGTCGATCGACAATTAATCGATATCGACCAACAAGCTCTGCTAGCACGATGCCGGCAGTGGCGAAACCGTATGAGGTAAAAAGCCCGCTCCGAAATATCAGCATTAAAAACAACTGTTACAAACACCCAGCAGGTAGAATAGGCAGCATGCCGTTGAGGTACAAAACGCTCCCAGCCAAGAGATCGATTAAACGATTGATTTTAAGAACACTTTACAAAAACAGACCAAGCTATTTACAAAAACAGATCAAACTATGACAAATGCAAAATCCGCAAATCACCGCTCACGAGACCCGTCGACAGTCCAATCGACAATCCAGCCGACAATCCAACCGATAATGCAAAACGTTGACGCCAGTGAAATTGCGAAATTTGAAGTGCTTGCTCATCGCTGGTGGGATAAGTCCAGCGAGTTTAAGCCGCTGCATGATATTAACCCTCTGCGCGCCAACTTTATTGACAAACGCTCGCCCGTGGCGGAAAAGAAAATAATCGACGTTGGCTGTGGTGGCGGTATTCTTAGCGAAGCACTGGCACAACGAGGAGCTATCGTCACAGGAATAGATATGGGCGATGCTCCACTAGCGGTTGCAGAATTACATGCGCTTGAGAGCCAGCTAGAGATTGAATACCAAAAAATCACCGCTGAAGAGATCGCCGAACAACGCGAACAGCAGTACGACATTGTTACTTGTTTGGAAATGTTAGAGCACGTGCCCGAGCCTAATAAAGTGGTCGAAGCTTGCGCCAAACTCTGCAAGCCGGGCGGCCACTTATATTTTGCCACCATTAATCGCAACCCTAAATCGTATCTGTTTGCCATACTTGGAGCCGAACACATTTTAGGGCTGCTTCCCAAAGGTACTCACGATTACGAAAAACTGATCAAACCGTCAGAACTTCACAGCTGGCTGCGCAACGCTAACCTATTACTGCAAGAAGCCACGGGTATGACCTACAACCCACTAAGTAAGAAATACAAAATGAACCCGAATGATTTAACGGTGAATTATCTGCTCCACGTGATAAAACCCGACTAAATCCATAGAGTTAAATCAATAGCGCTAAATACTGAAACCCGACCCTACAACCCCACAGACAGCTAAATAATTATGTTAGACGGTGTGTTTTTTGACCTCGATGGTACTCTTGTCGACACTGCGCCAGACTTTGTCCTGGCGGTTAACTTACTGCGAAAGCAGCATCATTTAAGCCCACTAGATACTAAACTAATTGCCAGCCAAGTCTCCAACGGTTCAATTGCTCTTACCCAGCTCGCCTTCGATATCAACCAAAGCCACTTGGAATTTAGTGCGCTAAGGCAGCAACTACTGGACAATTACAAGCTTTATCTTGGCGAAAAATCACTGGTCTATGCAGGACTGCACCAACTACTTAGCGAATTAGATTCAAACAATGTTCCTTGGGGCGTAGTCACCAACAAGCCGGTTGAATATGCACAGCCATTAATGGAAAAGCTTGCTCTTAGCGAGAGCTGCAGCGTGCTAATTTGCCCGGAACATGTTGCCAACACCAAACCCGACCCAGAACCCTTGCTTCTTGCCACAAAAAAAACTGGCTGTAACCCTAGCCGAAGTCTTTATGTTGGTGACCATCGACGAGATATTGAAGCCGGTCGCGCAGCGGGCATGCAAACCATTGCTGCCGGCTACGGATACGTCGAACCTGGCAATTCCGCTACCGATTGGCATGCCGATCATACGGCTCAAACAAGCGCCGAACTCGCTCAAATCATTCGATTACTGCTCTCGTAACGCATCGCTGTACCTATTGTCGTTTTTATCGCCGCACTTAATGTATGTAGCATCCGTCGCAATTCTTATTGTAGTATCCGTCGCAACTCTTATTGTAGTATCCGTCGCAACGCTTATTGTAGTATCCGTCGCAACGCTTATTATAGTATTCGTCGCAACGCTTAACAAAGATCAGACACTGGAATTATTCATCGCATGCAAGATTTAACTCAACTTATGACTTATCAGCCTTTATCCACGTTACTTGCGGGTAGGAATATTCTGGTAACAGGCGCAGGTGATGGCATTGGTCGAGCCGCCGCTATTAGCTACGCGCAACACGGTGCTACTGTTATTCTGTTGGGAAGAACAGTGTCCAAGTTAGAAGCTGTGTACGATGAAATTGAATCTTCAGGAGGACCAAGGCCGGCGATAATGCCATTAGACTTAGCCATCGCCAGTAGCCAAGACTACGACCATCTTGCTGGAGAGATTGCCGCTACCATTGGCCCGCTACACGGCTTGCTAAACAACGCTGCTTCGTTGGGCGAAATGAAGCCACTTGCTCAGTACAGCAGCGAAACTTTTGAACAAATTATAAAAGTCAATTTAGTCAGCAATTTTTTGCTAAGCAAAGCCTTATTGCCAGTCTTAGAACAAGCGGATGATGCCTCAATAATTTTTACTTCGTCCGGCGTTGGCCGTAAAGGTCGCGCGTACTGGGGCGCATATGCCGTATCAAAATTCGGTGTAGAAGGTCTGATGCAGACTTGGGCCGACGAGCTTGGCGATATTAGCAACATCCGAATAAACTCCCTCAACCCCGGCGCTACAAGAACTGCAATGCGGCAGCAGGCCTACCCGGCAGAAGCACCCACTAGCAACCCGGAAGCACAAAGTATTATGGGAGCTTACTTATTCTTGATGGGCCCGGAAAGTCTCGCTATTAACGGCCGTCAATTAAATGCCCAGCCCCAATAAAATCGACGCAGCACCCCGCCGTAATTTTGACACCCACCGGCCACTTGTTGCCGCTCATACTCAAATCGGTCAGTTATTACCGCAAACTTGATTATTAGATTTGTTATATATCAATAACTTATAAGACAAAATTATAAGTTGGCACAGATATCGCTCATAGCTAACTGAAGACCGAGTGATTATCCCTCCAATCGGGCGCAAGCCAGTATCCTATGCGGTTGAATCCTCGGTCTGATTTTAATTTTCAGGTTAGGTATTGAATTAAATACGAATTAGCGGAGAAACCTTGTGTCATGCGAACGCTCAGGCCACTACCAATCGATCTTGTCGATACTCCACGTCTGCCGTCAGGGGAGTTAAGCCTCATCGACCATTTACGCTTACAACTAACACTAGCTTTACAAACTAGCCTTAATATCGAGGAACTATTAGCGATTTTCTCCAAGCAGGTGAAAAGGCTTTTTGGTATTAGTGGCGTGGCTTTTTCTACCGCCGAGCCCGAGCTCAGTGCGCGCACCGGTGAAACCGCGCTGCATCATCTTTCCTACCGCTTATGCACGGCCGATGAAAAAATCGGTGATCTATCACTCTATTCTCGACACCGCTTGAGTGAGGACGACTTGCTCCAAATTGAGGTCGCTGTCAGTTGCATGGTCTACCCGCTTAACAATGCCTCAAAGCATCACAATGCGATTATCAAAGCTCATCGAGACCCACTAACTTCGTTAGGTAACCGACGAGCAATGAACGCCGCTATTCGCCGCGAAATTTCCAGAGCTTCTCGCCACCACTCGCCCATGTCCATCTTGATGGTTGATATAGATAATTTTAAGCCCATCAACGATAACTACGGGCACGCTGTGGGCGATAAAGTTATTGCCTGTGTTGCTGATGTTTTAAAAAATACGGCACGCGAAGCCGACAATGCCTTCCGCTATGGTGGCGAAGAATTTGTAGTTTTGCTGGATGACACTGATAGTGTAGGTGCGCACATCGTGGCAGAACGAATACGACAAAGAATCGCTAGCTTACAGCCGCAAAACTTCGGCATAAAACACCCTATTACCGTGAGTGTAGGCTGTGCCACCATGCTAGAAAACGAAACGATTTGTGAATTGACTGAACGGGCAGATAACGCTATGTATTTAGCAAAATCAGGCGGTAAAAACTGTGTCTGCGCCGCTTAAACAGCCGTCGAAAATTGCGAAAATAAATCCATCGTCGTGTATCACCGCTATTTTCAGCTAACTCATTATCCTTTTGCAAGCGGCGTAAATTTCACTAGCCATAACACCCGCACCGCGCTGGTTTAGCGTCGCATTAAACACCTCTGGTGCGATAATCGGCGTTGCGCCCATTTGATCGAGTAGAGAAAAAATCTCTGCAAAATTAACCACGCCATCGCCGGGCAGAGGGCGATTATGCATACATTCAACCATCGCCTCACCATTTGCCTCTGCCGTTGCATCACAGAGCTGAAATACCGATAAACGTTGCGCTGGTATCGTTCGCAACGTCGCCAAATCTGGCCCGCCTGGCTGCCGTTGCCAATGCCATGCATCCAGCACAATACCAGCATTTTCAATATCCGCTGCCTCAATAATCTGCCAAATGCTCTTTAACGTAGGAATTCCAG
>JAJRPK010000479.1 GCA_024280785.1 Gammaproteobacteria bacterium | reverse complement strand
CTTCTAATTCACCCATCGCTCCAAACTCGCTGACCAACAAACCACTCCTATCGGGCAGCAAGGCTAAATCCTCAGGCGACTGAAAGCCACAAAGTGGCGTCAGCCCATCCAAGGGCTGGCATAACTGTTCATCAGTATACGGACTGCTCCCGCCACAAGCCGTCGCTCCTAATAAAAGAACAATAACCGAAAAGACAATTAAAGTGACTTTCGATGGCCCTGAATTTTGACAATAACGGTTCATTTCTCTCTCTCAGATTTGAAACTATCATTGAGGCGCTCTAGTGTACCAAAGGATTAGAGGTGTACCGAAGGATTAGAAGTATATCGAAGAATTAAAGTACGCCCAAGACTTCGAGCATGTAAACAGCTAAAGCTGCTTCGAGTTCCAAGTCTATGCAATAATAATTTTTACTACCGAGGCACTTAAAAAGAATACCCTTTATTTCAAGACACACATAAATATATCCCTATAGTTCGACGCTGGCATCCCTGCCAGCAACGGTCTCGAAATAAAGGGTATTCTTTTTAAGTGCCTTATTAGTATGTGAACCCTATTTAACCTAAGCTGGCAGCATGTATCAGAGCCAAAGCCCTGATCAATGGTATGATTAACGTACATGTCCGTTTCGTAGTTTTATTTTACTGTAAAAAATCATGCCAAAAAAACTCATCGACGGCTTTGGTCGACACATTAACTACGCACGGCTATCGGTTACCGACCGCTGTGATTTTCGCTGTGTCTACTGCATGGCCGAAGAAATGGAGTTTCTGCCCCGCAAAGAGATTCTATCACTCGAAGAGCTACTCCAGGTCGGCACCGCTCTGATTGCCTCTGGCATTAGCAAAATTCGACTAACCGGCGGCGAGCCGTTGATTCGTAAAAATATTATGTGGCTTATCGAACGAATAGGTGCGCTCGATGGACTCAATGAATTAACCTTGACAACTAACGGATCACAATTACCAAAGTACGCTGAAGATTTAAAGAAGTTTGGCGTCAAACGTCTCAACATCAGTATTGATTCTTTGCAGGGCGGCAAGTTTAAAGAAATTACTCGCACTGGCCAACTAAAGAGTGTAATCGACGGTATTCACGCCGCTATAGACGCCGGGTTTGAACAAATTAAATTGAATAGCGTCATCTTAAAAAATCGCAATGACGATGAGATTTTACCATTAGTCGATTTTGCTCGCTCAAAAAATTTGGATATTTCTTTTATTGAGGAGATGCCGTTGGGCGAGATCATCGAACACGATCGGCAAGTTACGTTTTATTCCAGCGATAACGTTCGTAAAATCATTGATAACGAATTTGGCCTGGAGGATAGCGACAAACAAACAAACGGTCCTTCTAAATATTTCAAACTAAAAAATAGCACGTCGCATGTTGGTTTTATCTCACCCCACAGCCATAACTTTTGTGGTGATTGTAATCGTGTTCGCATTACCGTTGAGGGCCGGTTGTTACTCTGTCTGGGCAACGAGCACTCCATCGATTTAAGAGCGTTAATGCGCGGCGAAAACGCCGATGTCGAGACTCTTCGCCAAGCGATTGAAGCCAGCATGTCCGCAAAACCTGAACGACATTATTTTGATGCTGCCGACCAACCACAAATTGTTCGTTTTATGAATATGACTGGAGGCTAAGCTTCCTGTTTACCATGCCAGAACCCGATTCGACCCAAAGTCAATTAGTCCAATCAATTATAAATTTCTAATTAAAATCTGCTATTAATCACAAGGTATAACCATGACAAGCCCCAAACACCCCGAACTTAGCTGCTATTTACTTCCTGGCCACACCAATTCTCCGGCCGACGCCATTGAAGAAGCAAAAACAGCGGAACGGCTAGGCCTGGGAATGGTTTGGTTATCAGAGCGATTTGACGTTAAAGATGCCGGTGTTATTTGTGCGGCGGCTCTCACAGCAACGAAAACGATTCGCGTCGCAACCGCAGGCACGAACCTGCACACTCGGCACCCTATGGTATTAGCCACCATGTGCAGCTCTTTACATTACTTATCCGGTGGGCGCTTCACCTTAGGCTTGGCACGCGGGGTAAACATTCGCAACGAGCTGATGGGCTTAAGTAAAGTGACCAACCAGCAATTTGTTGAAGGACTAGAGATTTTACGCAAGCTATGGCGCGGTGAAAAAGTCATGGGGTACAACGGCAGTATGGGTAATTTGCCGTACCTAAGCATGGGAGACTGGCTAGATGCCGACATTCCCATTCACTTTGTCGGCTTTGGAGCGAAAAGTTTACGCTTTGCGGGAGAGCATTTTGACGGTGTTCATTTACATACTTTTATTTCTGATCATGGCTTGCAAAGAGCTAAGGCCCTGGTTTGCGAAGGTGCAGAAAAAGCAGGTCGAGATCCTGGCTCGGTAAAGGTCTGGTCAGTTCAAGCTACCGCGCTCAACCCTAGTCGCGAAGACTTCTTGCGTAAAATGGTTGCACGCATGGCCACCTATATGCAGGCCCCCGGCTATGTCGAGATGCTTATTGCACTCAACGGGTGGGACTTGGAACCACTAGAAGCGTTTCGCGCCAATCCGCTTGTATCGTCAATGGCAGGGGGCATAGATAGTGTAGCGACGTTAGACCAATTAGAAGAGCTTAGCGAACTAATCCCCGCCGAATGGTTGCCAGCAGCCAGCGGCTCTGCCGAAGAATGTGCATCTGCCTGGCAAAGCCAGTTAAACAACGGAGCCGATGGCGTAGTGATTCACGGCTCAACACCTGAGGAATTTGCACCAGCAATCGCTGCGTATGAAACATTAAAATCAACATAAAGGGGAAATAAGTATCCGCGCTGATTCATAACCCGTTAGGCGTTAGGATTATTTCTGTAGAAACCACCGTCTTCTTGCTGAAACTATTTACCTATAGAAGCTAGAACGGGTCTCAAAAAGAAAGCTTTAATGGTTTAGTGTACGGATATAGAGTGCTTCCGCTTTAGATCTCGCCCATGGAGTTTTTCGCAAAAATTTCAGGCTGCTTTTTACTGACGGGTCGTAGTTAAAACAGCGAATATCGATAAGCCGACCCAATTCTTCCCAGCCATAGTGCTCCACTAAAATATTCAAAATCTGTTCTAAGGTAATGCCGTCCAACGGGTCATTAGACTGACTCTTATTCATTTTAAACATCTCTATAAAATCAAACTTTACACCCGTCTTTAAATCACCGCTGTTAATAGTTCGGCAAAAGATTGGGGCTGTTCTAAATTGGGGAAATGGCCACAGCCATCGAATTGGATAACTTCACAATGCGGAACATGATCGAGAAAACTCTCAAACTGAGTGGATTTATGTGACCAGTCTTTGTTTCCCCACACCATAGTGCTAGGGACTTCGACACCACATAAATCACTATCCGCGACACCACCCACGCCCTGTGCAATGCTCGCCAAACAAAAGCAACCGCCAGAATGCAACATCGCTAATGACTCATTCACAAAGGGTTGTTTGCACGAACTCTCTTTGGGCAACGCCACACCGTACCAAATTGAGCTTAGCTTTTTTTCGGTCAACGCGTTGACCGCCTGACCAAGAAGCGGAATCCGTAACGGCTTGGGAATATTCCGCGCCACCCATTGGGTTCGCATATCACCGATAGAAGGAGCTTGAGCCAACACTAGTCTGGACACTCTTTCGGGGTTATTTTTTGCAACAGCCAGCGCAAAATAACTGTTCACACAAGAAAAAGACAAGGCTGCGCGACTGACGTTCAACGCATCCATTACCGCAATAATCACTTTTGAACTATCAGCAAGGCCAAAATCATAGCCAAGTTTTGGGTATGAGAAACCCACACCCGGCATATCAAAGCAAATCACCCTAAAGTGTGATGACAACTTGGAAATTAAAATCGAATAGTGCTCGATGACGCAGGGCCCGTCCGGAGCCATCAACAACACTGGTTTATTGCTGCCGGTATCCTGCACCCTGACTTTTCCTGCATCGGTCTCAAGCAAATAGGTTCCCACCGGCCAAGAGGCCATTACCGCCGAGGATGGCCGACTAAGTGAATAACGGAGAGCGTCCAAAGTATATCCACATCTCATTAACCGTTCTCCTCGCTTTTTTATTTCGCCGAGGCCGGGGTGTAAATGGCTCCGCCGCCCTGAAAAAGATCTGTTACCCAAGCGTGGCGTAATAACTGATGGCGGAGATTAGAAAAAACACCACCCACGCTAGATGCTTTCCTCTGGAAAAAATAAAAGCGAAAGCTCCACTAATCAGAAAAGTAATCGAAATAACAACGATAATTATATTGTTGTTTTCCGCCGCTGGCGAAGACAGCACCCAAAGCACGGCAGCTAAGCCCCACCAAGCCACGGTTGTAAGATGCCAAGCAAAGCGTAACAACTGCTTGGTAAACCAGTCACTCCCCAGTAGGTGAGGAAGGTTATCTCGCCGCAATAGGCGAATAAGTAGATAACGTTCACCTAAAAATGAATGAGTGAGACCGATAAATAATATTAAGAAAGCAGCAATTTCTAACATGCATTCCCTTAACATTGCATCTATAAATGCAAGCCGTCATTTTTTGGTTAGTATATTCTGTGAGAATCCACTCAAGAAAACTCACCCAAGGCCTTTTAACGTTTTTACAAGCGTATGATATCGGGGGCTTTCGCGCAAGCAGGCAGCTTTATTTTTTGGTTTTTAGGACATCATCATTACTTTATATGTCCAACCACTTACTAGGAGATCACGATTGTCTCAAGGATAAGGTCTAATAGTGCTGTCCGCTAGTAGCAGAAATTTTCGCTATACTAAGATCCACCGATGCCGGAGAGTATCTAGCCATTGATCTAGCCAGATTATCTTGAAGTATAAAATCAAATCGGTAATATGATTTAGACTCAACTGGCTGAGCATCCAAAAATTTTGGCGCAAATCGAAACGTCTTTATTGCCTTTAACGCGTTACTTTCAAAGGCCCAACCACCATGGCTCTGGACAACTTCTGCGG
>JAJRPK010000021.1 GCA_024280785.1 Gammaproteobacteria bacterium | reverse complement strand
TAATAATACTGCCCCAACCGCCTTCACGCATTCCATCTACAACAAACTGACTCGTAAAGTAGTGCGGCCTTAAGTTAGTATTGAGTGCATCATCCCATTCCGCCACAGAATAGGAACTGACATCGTGCCGTGTATCACGGGCTGCGTTGTTAATTAGCACTTGAGTAGCTCCGTTATTTTTTTCGAAATCTTCCATGCAAAATTTCAATGCGGCAATATCGCGAATATCGCAGGGATAATAAGTCGGGCGACGCCCATCACATCGCGCGGCTACTCTATCGCACAAATTGTTACCACTGTCTTCTGACAAGGAAACAAATCCCACCTTTGCGCCTTGCAAAGAAAATGCAGCAACAAAATAGGCACCTATCCCAGAACCTCCTCCGGTGATAAATACGTTGACCCCCAATAAATCCCGATATAGTGGAAGTACTTTTCCCTCACCCTCCTCTAATAAACTTCGTGCATCTTCATTGTTAGATTCAGGACGATCAACTGGCTTCTTAGTCATAAAGGCTCCAAATTAAAGACGGCTATTTCTTACATAATTTTAACAATTATCCATTTCAAGGGATTGTTTATATATATTACTTATAATATTATAGAATTTAACCTCTCATGTAAATGCTCCAATATTTGGGATAGCGCTAACAGTCGTGGCAAAAAAAGAACTCCGCAGCCATAAAAGCTATGGCAAAAATGATAAAGATGGTTTTATTCATCGAAGCTGGATGAAGAGCCAAGGCTTCCCCGATGACAGCTTCGATGGCAGACCTGTTATTGGCATAAGTAACACTTGGTCTGAGATTACACCCTGCAATGGACATTTACGCGATCTCGCAGAATACGTTAAACGCGGAATCTGGCAAGCCGGTGGATTACCTGTTGAATTTCCAAGCATGTCGCTCGGCGAAACACAGATGCGGCCCACTGCAATGCTTTTTCGAAATTTACTGGCAATGGAAGTTGAAGAGTCAATTCGTGGCAACCCTATCGATGGCGTCGTCCTTTTGGGAGGCTGCGATAAAACAACGCCAGGGCAACTCATGGGGGCCGCTAGCGTTAACCTGCCTACAATAGTTGTGTCTTCTGGCCCGATGCTTAGCGGGAAATATCGAGGTAAAGACATCGGATCCGGAACCGATGTGTGGAAGTTTAGTGATTCCGTTAGGGCAGGGGAAATGTCCATGGATGATTTTATCGCGGCTGAACGCGGCATGTCACGATCTCCGGGCACCTGTATGACCATGGGCAGCGCTTCTACATTCGCCTGTATTGTCGAAACAATGGGGATCAGCTTACCCTATAACGCTACAGCTTTGGCGGTTGAAGCTGATCGACGAAGAATATCTCATATAACCGGCCGAACTATTGTGAACATGGTTAATAATAACTTGCGCCTGTCCGATATTCTAACTCGAAGTGCTTTTGAGGATGCTATCAAAGTACACGCGGCAATAGGTGGATCAACCAACGCCGTCATTCACCTTATCGCATTAGCTGGTCGCTTAGGAATCGATCTAACGCTTGACGATTTTGACCATCTCAGCCGTGAAGTACCTCTAATAGTTGACCTGCTTCCTTCTGGTAAATACTTGATGGAAGACTTTCATCACGCAGGAGGTATTCCTGTGGTTTTGAAGATCCTGGAGAGATCCCTAAACACTGACCGCACCACTGTAACCGGTCAGCCCATAAAAACTTATTATGAAAATGCGACCTGCTTTAACACGGAGGTTATTCGCGAACTAGAAGCACCGGTCAAACCGCTTTCAGGTACATGGGTACTTAAAGGAAACTTATGCCCTAACGGGGCCATTATCAAACCTAACGCAGCATCTGAATCGCTTCTCTCTCATGTGGGCGAAGCCGTTGTATTTGAAAATATCGAAGATTTTAAGGCACGCATTGATGACGATGATCTCAAGGTGACAGCCAATTCTATTCTTGTTTTAAAAGGTTGTGGCCCTAAAGGATATCCAGGAATGCCAGAAGTTGGCAACATGCCTATACCCAAAAAACTTCTAAAGCAGGGCGTTCAAGATATGGTGCGTATTTCTGACGCCAGAATGAGCGGTACAGCATTCGGGACTGTCATCTTGCACGTATCTCCAGAATCCGAAGCTGGCGGCCCACTGGCATTAGTAAAAAATGGCGACAAGATTAATTTTGACGGGCCCAATAGAAAGCTTGAGTTGTGGATTAGTTATGAGGAAATGGCCGAGCGAAAAGCACAACTAGAGAAGAAGACTAATCAATCTCCCTTTCTGCGCGGTTATAAAAAATTGTATTACGAGCACGTATTACAAGCACATGAGGGATGTGATATGGATTTTCTGGTAGGAGCAAGTGGCGACCTCGAAGAACGCGAGTCACACTGACAGACTAATCGACCTCCTGAAGGCCCTTGGATTATGGACGCTGACATGACTGACAATATAAATGATCAAACCTACTATATAACAGGAGATTGGGGCACCAGTCGATTGAGGCTATCCTTAATCGAAGCGTCAACTGGTCATGCAATTGCATCTGCTATTGGACCTGGAATCCATTCAATTAGAAAAGTAGAAATTCCCAAGGTCATCAATTCACTGACTTCCCCTTGGAAGCATTATCAATGCAATACACTGATGTTATCGGGCATGATCGGATCAAATATTGGCTGGGCAGACACCGGCTACCTGGACTGCCCCTCAAAACTAACGTCCCTGAGCGAAAGCCTATACCAAACAATGATCGGGGAATTTAATAGCTGGATTGTGCCCGGGCTACGCTGTAAAAATCTGTTAGGTGCCCCAGATGTAATGCGTGGCGAGGAGATACAGTTATTGGGGTCAATCAATTTAGAAGATAAATTTAAAAAAGACACCTACTTATTCTGTCTACCAGGAACCCATAGCAAATGGGTTCATTTCTCTCAAGGTACAGTGCAAAACTTTCTTAGCTGCATCAGCGGTGAACTCTACGGATTGCTAGTAAAGTATAGTGTTATCGTAAACGCTCCCGTAGATCAAGAATTTGACCTGGAAGTATTTCAACTTGGCGTAGAGCGTGGATCTGACCACAAATGCGTCGATTCCATGATTTTATTGTTTGAAGCACGTAGCCGACAGTTGGACACCTCTATTCGCCCTGAATATAGTCACGCTTTTCTTTCCGGCCTAATCATTGGCAAAGACATTAGCTGTACAACTCAATTTTATCTAAAATCCTGTGACCCGAAATCTTTGGTGTTTTGTGGAGAAAAAAATCTAACGTACTTATATAGCAAAGCAGCAAAGCAGCTCGGCTGGCAATCTATAGTAATGGACGGGGAAGATGCCGCAGTCGCTGGCATGCATCAAATCTATCTAGATTTAATTTATGACGGTAATAGTAATGAATTATTGTATTAAAGAGCAGCTACGCACGCTCCCGATTATTAGCATCCTTCGCGGCATTCAACCAAGCGAAGTTGAAGCAATAAGTAAAACTCTCGTCATCCTGGGAAACTACTGTATTGAAATTCCATTAAATTCTCCCGAGCCCTACAAGAGTATTGAAAAACTTACCCGCACAGTCGGTAAACATGCCCTTTGTGGTGCTGGCACCGTCACTACCACCGATCAGGTGCAGCGTGTTTTTGATGCCGGTGGAAAGTTAATTGTCTCGCCTAACTGCAACAAGGAAGTTATTGGCAAGAGCATTGAGTTAGGCATGATATCGGTTCCCGGTGTCGCTACGCCCAGCGAAGCATTTGCGGCCATAGACGCAGGGGCCACATCTCTTAAATTATTCCCCGCCTCAAATTACGGAGTCGATTTTATGCGGGCGCTACTGACAGTTTTACCCAAAAATATCAATATAATCGCCACTGGTGGAATCAACGCGTCCAACCTAGCAGCATGGCTTTCAGCAGGTGCTACGGGCGCGGGAATTGGCAGTGAAATATACAAACCCGGCTTCGACGCATCGAGAGTTGCAGAAAATATAAAAACTCTTTGCACCACTTTAAACGGGTGTAACGACGATTCCGGAAAACCCGGCCAAGCCTAGTCTCACCAAGCCTACTTTTTAATGCTGAGTACAGCGAGAAATAACAGGTAAATACTATGTCACTCACCACTCTGGATATCAGCATTGTAATCATTTATGCGATAACCATCCTGATACTTGCACAATGGGTATCACGTGAAAAAGACGGCCACAAAAAAAGTCCTCAAGACTATTTTCTTGCTAGCAAGACGCTGCCGTGGTGGGCTATTGGCGCATCACTTATCGCCGCCAATATTTCAGCTGAACAAATTATTGGCATGTCTGGTTCAGGGTATGCTCTAGGCTTGGCAATTGCATCCTACGAATGGATGTCGGCCATCACGCTGATTATCGTTGGGAAATATTTCTTGCCGATATTTCTTAAACAAAAAATTTATACCATGCCACAGTACCTCGAAAAAAGGTACGACCACTCAGTGCGAATGTTGATGGCTGTTTTTTGGCTCGTACTATATATTATAGTCAACCTAACGGCTATATTATGGCTTGGCGCTTTAGCCATTAATTCGATGACCGGACTGGATCTATCAGTTGCAATGCTAATTCTTGGCACGCTTGCAACGGCTTACTCTCTTTACGGTGGGTTAAAAGCAGTGGCCCTCACAGACATCGTGCAAGTTGTTTTACTTGTTTTTGGCGGCCTGTTAATCGCGTATTTAACCCTTGACCAAGTTGGCAATTACAATGGTGTAATTGCAGGGTTCAAACGACTTGTAAGTGAACATCCTGAACGATTTGATATGATTTTATCAAAAGACAACCCATTCTATAAAGACCTTCCTGGAATCTCCGTCTTAGTGGGAGGAATGTGGATTATGAATTTATCCTACTGGGGTTTTAATCAGTATATTATTCAGCGCGCACTTGCCGCAAAGAACATTAGAGAAGCACAAAAAGGCATCGCATTTGCAGCTTCTCTCAAAATACTAATGCCCGTTATTGTGGTCTTACCTGGAATCGCCGCCGTAATATTAGCTCCCAACCTTTCCGCCCCCGACCAAGCTTACCCAGAAATGATGAAATTGTTACCATCTGGTATCAAAGGTCTAGTATTTGCTGCATTAATAGCGGCTATTCTTTCATCGTTAGCGTCGATGATGAATTCAATCTCTACGATATTTACAATGGATATCTACCGTCACTTTAGAAAGAATGCCAGCGACGAGCAACTGGTCAGAATCGGGCGCACAGTAGCCGTCACAGCGATCATCATTGCCATGTTCATTGCCAAACCTTTACTAGGAAATTTCAAACAAGCCTTTCAATTTATTCAAGAATTTACTGGTTTTTTTACTCCCGGCATTGTTGTGTTATTTATAATGGGCATGTTCTGGCAGAAAATGCCAGCACGTGCAGCGCTAGCCGCT
>JAJRPK010000478.1 GCA_024280785.1 Gammaproteobacteria bacterium | reverse complement strand
GAAGATTTTTGTCGGCATTGATGCCGGGTATCCGCACACCGTAATCAAAATCACCAAAAACAAAGTTGATTTCAAGACTGTGCGAGGCTCCTAGTAAGTCGTCCAGTTTGATTAACCAATTGTGTGGTTCTTCGTCCCAATCAAAGCGATAGGCAAAAACAGAATCGGGATTATGTTTTGACAGTGCGGCCGCTGGCTCATCAACCGCCATGATTTTCCAATGGTCAGAATAATAACCAGATACGCGATTGTAGGTTTCTAAATCACGTACTCGAGGAATAGGGCCTATCCACTTAGTGTATTGCTCGCTAGTTAGCAACATTAGTTTAAATTCATCGCGATTACTGCCGATTAACACCGGGGTTTGGTTATAGTTGCCTTCGGCAAATAAATCGATAAGTGGTTTTTTGGGGATTACCAGACCATCACGAAATAGCATTGGAGCTGGATACATACCTGCGCCGGTTTCACCCAAAGCTAAAAGAATTTCCTGAAACGATTTTTTGCGCAAGTAGTCGTTAATAGCGTCATTGCTCATGTTCTGTTGCCGTAAATCCGCTTTTTCAACGGTGTCATCTATGCGGTCATCAAGTAAAAGTGCGTTGAGAATTTCGTGTGAGCTATAACGAGATCCCGAGATGGCTGCACTAGTAGAGTTTTCTGCCCAGCTTATGGGATCGGTCCGAGTAGAACCACTTTGCACAATAGCGGCGTCAAATAACCCTTTCGCCAAAGGTGATGCCATTAGAGAATATACGTTGCGTCCACCGGCAGACTCGCCAAAAATTGTTATGCGATTGGGATCTCCACCAAAATCGTTAATGTGTGCTTGCACCCATTTAAGTGATTCGATGATATCGAGCGTACCGTAGTTACCTGACATGTCTTCAGCTGTTGCGGTATTGCTCTGCAATGCAGGATGTCGAAACCAGCCTAGAACTCCAAGGCGGTAGTTTATCGAAACGACGATTACTTGTTGTTTTACCGCTAGTGTATGACCAACATAAGTTGATGCAGAGCCAATGGTGTTGCCACCGCCGTGAATCCATACCATCACAGGCAAACGTTTATCCCTTGTTGGAATTTTGTTTGTCTGGAATGGAGGAGCCCATATATTGAGATACAAGCAATCCTCAGAGCCTACAGGCTTACCAAAAGATTGTGAGGGAATATAAAGCGATGGCCCACCAATTTGTGCACAATCGTTAGAATAAGCCAAGGCTTCAAGTCGGTTAGGCCAAGCTGCAGCGGCTTTAGGTGAAGCCCAGCGTAAATTGCCAACGGGTGCTTGTGCATAGGGTATCCCTAGCCAAGCATGGGCGCCTTGTTTATCAACAAAACCAATAACCTCACCCAGGCTTAAATTACGAACGGTCGTTTCAGCAGCTACTGGTTTTTCTACAGTTAACGGTGAGTTTGAATAGTATTTGTAAACAGCATAGGCGATGATAATAAGTAGTATTAAAAACAGGCATTTTTTGATCATGTTATTGTCTCTTTAGCTCTGGCACAAATACAGTTAGAGAATAAATGATTAATAGTCCGTGCGAAAGGGGTGTTGCTAAAGAGCAAAGTTACATCATTCACTTAATGCACCATAACAAAGCGTCGATTGACAGCTAATGCTGTCGAGTATAGCTCTGAGTGGAATGATACAATGATATATTTACCAGAGCATTTTAAATTATTTTATTAAGAGGATGAATAGATGCCAGAGTTTACTAACGTCACAATAATAAAAAAAGCCAATGTTTATTTTGACGGTAATGTAACTAGCCGTACGATTCAATTTGCTGATGGTTCGCAAAAAACTCTGGGTATTATGCTGCCTGGGGAATACGAATTTAATACAGATGCCAAAGAGCTGATGGAAATTTTAGCGGGTGACTTGGATGTCTTGTTACCGGGCCAATCGAATTGGCAAACGGTTAAAGGTGGCGAATCCTTCGAAGTAGCCTCGAATTCAAAATTTGGCCTTAAAATAAAGGCGGTTACAGATTATTGCTGCTCCTTTCTAAGTGACGGCTAAAAACATTAAACTTTGTGTCGGCACCGCTAATGGCGAGTGAATCGGTATAAAATCCTACCTAATATCCTAGATTTGTACACCAAACTTTGTTCCTTGTTCACGGAGAAATTAATATGAAGACCATGAAAGCCTTAATTGCCAATGAGATCGATAGTATTGCGGTAGAAGAGGTGAGTATTGCTTCGCCTAAAGTGGGCGAGTTGCGGATTAAAATGAAAGCCACGGGCATTTGTCATTCGGACTTGTCGGTTATCAATGGGGTTCTTCCGCTACCTTTACCCTGTGTACTAGGTCATGAAGGAGCCGGTATTGTCGAGGAATTAGGCGAAGGAGTTACTCAGTTTGAAATTGGTGATCATGTCGTGCTTTCTTTTGTTCCTAGTTGCGGCGAGTGTAATGATTGTCACCATCAACGGCCTCAATTCTGCACTAGTGGTTCAACGTCATACGGAAAAATGATCGATGGTACCAGCCGTGTTTTTCGCGGTGACGAAGAGATCAATGTTATGCAGTTTCTCGGTTGCATGGCTGAATATGCGGTCGTGCCGGCAATAAGTGCGGTAAGAATAAACAAAGATATCCCGCTCGATAAAGCTGCGTTAGTAGGCTGCGCGGTGATGACCGGCGTAGGTGCTGCGATCAATACAGCAAAAATTACACCCGGGTCCACGGTTGCCGTGTTTGGTTGTGGGGGTATTGGTCTTTCAATTATTCAGGGCGCACGGCTTGCCGGTGCGGATAAGATTATAGCGATCGATTTGGCTGACAATAAATTGGATATGGCAAAATCTTTTGGTGCGACAGAAACAATTAATGGCGGCAGTGAAAATGCCGTTGAAAAAATTCACGCTTTAACCGGAGGAGGGTGCGACTTTGCTTTTGAAGCTGTTGGTATTCCCGCCTTAATGGAGCAAACCTATGAAGCGGTACGAAGAGGCGGTACGGCGGTTGTGGTAGGCGTAGGAAAAATGACTGAAAATATGAACTTGAATGCCTTGGGTCTCTCATTGAGTGGCAAAACATTAAAAGGCAGCTTTTACGGTGATGCTAATCCCGCGGTAGATTTCCCCAAGTTGCTCAGCTTATATCAGAATGGCAAGCTTAACCTCGATGATATGGTTTCTACCACCTACAGTATCGACGAAGCTCCTAAAGCGTTTGAGGATATGGTAAACAATGTCAACGCTCGTGGCGTTATCGTTTACGATTAATCGCTATTATAAATTATATTGGCATTAACCGTGTTTGTTGCTGTTAATGCCGTTAGTTAAATATGGCAAGTCCAATAGCTAAATATCAAACACGACTTTAATGGCTCCTGCGGATCTATCGGCAGCCGTATTAAACGCGTCTACCACTCCGTCTAACGGAAAGCGATGGGTGATCAGAGCACGAATGATATCGGAATTAGAGGCCAGTATTTTACCCGCTTCTACAAACTCACGGCCTTCGTGTTTGCATTGATAGGTCGATGAAGCGATCAGTTGTAGCTCTTTATTGGTGAATTCCAGGCCTAGAGTGACTGGGTCCCAAAATGTTCCCAAAATAATGACGCGCCCCATGGGCATAGCCAGCTGGGTGGCTCGCGTTAATGCGTCGGGCGTTCCTACTGCGTCGAATATCACATCGTAGCGGTCACTGATGACAGGGCTTGCCCCTAATCTGTGCGCCGCCATTTGTTGATGCTCGTGTCTCGCGATAATATCGGTTTTTACTCCACGCGCTTGTAATGCGGCTGCGGTCATTAATCCAATCGGTCCCGCACCAATTACCAGTACCTTGTCTTTGTTTGTTACGGATGAGCGGTTTAAGCCGTGTAGAGCGACTGCTAACGGCTCAACTAAAGCCGCTGCATGGATATCTAACCCAGTTGGTAGCACAACTAAATTTTCCTTGGCTGCCATAACGTACTCCGCCATTCCACCGTTAAGTGTGACGCCGAGTAACTCGGCGCCCTCAGTACAGTGATTTCTATAACCATCGTTACAAGCGGGGCATGTACCGCACGAGTGTATCGGTTCTATGGCGACAGCGGTTCCATCCGGTGTGTAGCCAGCAAATTCATGGCCCAAAATACGGTTTTCGGCCCACCCGCGCGAAATCATGTGCAAGTCCGAACCGCAGATAGAGGAAGAGACCACCCTGATTTTTACGCCGTCTCCGCTGGGTTCAGCAATGTCAATTAGAGCAGGTTTACGGTCATTGATTTGAATAGCTTTCATTTGGATTCTCTTAAACTAGGCCTATAAATCATCCGTGGAAAAAGGCTGTCTGTGGTTTTTATTCCGCTAAGTCAATGGTTCGGCGGTTCGTGGTTAGCCCGAGCTTCTCGTTAGAATTAATTGGTGGAATAGAATCATCATTATAATCGGAGCTGTGCTTGGCAGTTTACAGCATAAATTGGTGGATTTGATTAACTAATGGCTGCATTTGACAGCCCTTGGAATGAACTGAAAGAGGTATAATTTAGGCAGAAATTTACTGACATTAAGATCAGATAGACAGTACTACTGCACCGCGAACAAATGCCCCAATAAGACTATCCAAATAAGGCTATCCAAATAAGGTAATAGAGATGAAAGTTATCGTAGTAGGTGGAACTGGAATGATAGGCGGTAATGCGGCTATATATTTGAGTGAGCAAGGTCACGAGGTGACGTTAATGTCGCGCAATAAACCGACGGCACCAACGCTGGCAGTGTTCCCCTTTATTCAGGGGAACTATATCGAAGATGACTGCGATGATGGTCGACTAAATGGTTTCGATTACTTGGTTTTCGCTGCGGCTGTAGATGTAAGGTATATGCCACAAGATGGCTCGGTAACCTTGGAAGAGTTTTATACCAAGGCCAATACGATTGCTGTACCTCGATTTTTTTCGGCGGCCAAAAAAGCAGGCATCAAGCGCTGTGCTTACGTAGGAAGTTTTTACCCTCAGGTTGTTCCCGAGCGTATCGATATTTGCCCTTATGTCCGGTCACGTCACTTAAGCGATGAAGCCATTCGGGCCATGAGTTCAGAAGATTTTAACGTTTGTAGCCTGAATGCCCCCTTTGTTTTGGGCCATTTACCGGGCTTGGATATCCCTCACCTCGGAGGCTTGGTTCAATACGCAAAAGGGGCGATTGATGGTGCGCCTATTTTTGCCCCGCGAGGTGGAACCAATCATATTAGTTCGCAATCGGTGTCCGAGGCAATATTGGGTGGTTTAGAGCGCGGAGAGTCGGGTAAAGCGTATTTAATTGGTGACATCAACTATAGCTGGACAGAATATCTCGGACTTTGGTTTGCCGCGGTAGGCAATCCGACTGAACTTGAGGTAAGGGACGATGATCATCCTATGTTACCTAACGTTATTATGTTTGCAGGGCCTGGTGCAACCGTGAGCTATGAACCAGATCCTGCTGAAACAAAGCTACTGGGATATGGTCGAAACCGTATTCCAGCATTGATAAAAGAAGTTGCCAAAGCGTATGGTGGTTAGTAGTGAAAGATATAGATGAGTTTAGACAATCCACGCGGCACTGGTTAGAAGATAACTGCCCTGCATCAATGCGGGTTAAACCCACACAAAAGGACAATGTTTACGGCGGTCGAAAGTGGACCTGGGATAATCCCGATGCGCAGATTTGGTTAGAGCGCATGGCCGATAAAGGGTGGACGACTCCCGAGTGGCCCACCCAATACGGCGGTGGCGGTCTTAACGCCCTGCAGGCAAAGGTTTTGACCAAAGAGATGGCAAGACTCGGTTGCCGTAAACCGGTGATAGGGCATGGGGTCATGATGTTAGGGCCGGCGCTGTTAGAATACGGCTCGGAAGCGCAAAAGCTTGAGCACTTGCCAAAGATCGTGAGAGGTGAAATTCGTTGGTGTCAGGGTTATAGCGAGCCGGGTGCCGGCTCGGACTTGGCGAGTTTGCGTTGTAAGGCTGAGGACAAAGGCGACCACTATTTACTTAACGGCCAAAAAAGTTGGACTACGGATGCCGATAAAGCTGATTGGATGTTTTGTTTGGTACGAACGAGGACAGAAGGTAAGCAACAAGAAGGCATTAGTTTTCTGCTGTTTGATATGGAAACACCGGGTATTAGCGCCAGGCCGGTTCCATTGATCACCGGCGTATCGCATTTTTGCGATACCTTCTTGGAAAATGTGAAGGTACCTAAATCTCAACTCGTTGGTGAGTTAAATGATGGCTGGACCATTGCTAAGGCCTTATTAGTTCACGAACGCAAGCAAATGGCCGACCTCGAGTCGTCAATGCCAACGCCAAAGCATAGTGTCGATGAATACGCTAGGCATTATTTAGCCTTGGACGAAAACGGCAAAGTGAAAGACCGTGCGATGCGCGATCGATTAATTGAGCACATGATGACAAAGCAGGCGGTCGAGTTAAATGAGAAACGGGCTTTCGACGAAGGGATGGCCGGCGTTTTTGATATGCGGACAATGAATATTTTTAAATATGTTGGGACTGAAGCGCAAAAAGAAAAAGCCGATTTAATTATTGATATGTTAGGACTAACAGGACTGGCATGGGACGAAGAAAACAATGAAAGTGATTTGCATAGGGCTACCATGGAGTGGATGACATCATTAGCCTATACCGTAGCAGGTGGGAGCTCAGAAATTCAAATGAATTTAATTGCCAAACGCTCTTTGGGCTTGCCGGATAGATAATAGCATTAATTGAGAATATGAGTACTTTTCTATCTTGCGGTTTAATAGCCTTTCTAATAGTGTGTCGTCGCTCTGCCGTACGAGTACTGTTTTTTTGACAGCTAATTAATTTTAATCGAGAAGGTTTAATCGAGAAGGTTTAATCTAGAAAGTTTAACTGTATATTTATTAGAGGTTTTTAGGCTCTATGAGCGAATTTAAAAAGTGGGAATGTGTTATTTGTGGTTTTATCTATGATGAGGCCGAAGGTTTACCGAGCGACGGTATTGCGGCCGGAACCAAGTGGGAAGATATTCCCGAAGAGTGGGAATGCCCCGATTGTGGTATCAGTAAAGTAGATTTTGAGCTATATGAAGAGTAAGAGTAAGCCCGACTATCAAAGGGCAGCGATACGCTAATTCGTATCGCTTGGTCCGGTTTTGCTAAGTCAGCTTTGGCTGGCTAGTGGAGAGAGGAAATGACGTAGAGAGAGAGAAAAGAAACTCTCTATTGTTCAGGTAAACCGAGGGATCTTTTCGAGACCAGGTTTAACTGTACCTCTGAACTCCCTCCTGCAATTGTTAGAGCTTTGCCACTCATCCATTCGTAAGCGCGGTAGTATTCATCGTCACTAAACTGCTCGTTATCCCATCCGGCTCCAGCTACTCCCATCATATCGATAATTAATTCGTCTTTGACTTTTTTGTTTTCGGTCCCCACGTATTTAAAGATAGATGTTACGCGCATATCAAGCACGCCGGCCATGCCTTCTTCAAAGGCTCGTTTTTGTGCAAGCCCAACGGTTTTATTTTCCATTAGAAATTCGGTTATGCGATTTCGCATTGAGCTGTCTTTTACTTTGCCGTTTTCGTCCAAGGCTAAATAATGTTGGGCGTACTCGACAACACTATATTTACCCTTCGGCATGTTGCGCTCGAGTTCAGACATCATTTTACGTTCGTGAACTAACAAGGCCTTTGCTACCGACCAGCCTTTGTGGATTTCTCCCACAATATTTTCTTTCGGGACTTTTACATTGTCTAAGAAGGTATCGCAAAAGTGTGCGTCGCCGGTGATGAGTGGGACCGCCCGTGTGCTAACGCCCGGTGATTCCATGTCGAACAGTACAAAGGTAATGCCTTCTTGTTTTTTTCCGTCACTGTTAGTGCGGACTAAGCAGAAAATCCAGTCGGCCTTATCGCCATCACTAGTCCAGGACTTTTGGCCATTGACAATAAAATGGTCCCCTTTGTCTTCTGCCTTACATCGTAGGCTCGCCAAGTCCGAGCCGGAACCCGGTTCGCTATAGCCCTGACACCAACGTATTTCACCGCGGGCAATTTTAGGTAAATGTTCAAGTTTTTGTGCCTCGGTACCGTACTCGAGTAAAGCTGGTCCGAGCATCCAAAAACCGTGACCGGTTATGGGCTTGCGGCACTGAAGCCGATCCATTTCTTGAACAAGGATTTTTGCTTCTTCTGGACTGAGACCAGCACCGCCATATTCCGGAGCCCATTCAGGTGCAGTCCAACGTTTTTCTACCATCCGCTCCATCCAGATTTTTGCATCTTCGTTAGGGAACACAGCGTTGCGGCCCCCGTATACACCTTCAGAACGCTTAGAGGGTGTTCTCATGCGAGCGGGGCAGTTGGCTTCGAGCCAGTCGCCGGTTTGTTTTCGAAATGTGTCTAAATTACTCATAACGTCTTCCAATAAATCTAACGGCTTAAACACAGCTTTATGTGGCTGGTTTAATAGTGGACTAGTGGGTGATAGGGAGCAGCTTGTATGCCCGCCGTTCTAGAGTGCCTTAAATGTAAGCTTAAAAATTATTTAAGCTGGCGTAGCGGTCTTTGTGAAAGCCTGAATCTCCAAGGCTATGAATACAGACTCTGCATCGCTTAAGATAAAATCCAATATCCATTTCGTCGGTAAGCCCTATACCTCCATGCATTTGTACTGCTTCGTCAGTAATTAACCGATAGGTTTCATTGGCTCTGGTTTTTGCTAAACTCGCCATTATGGCGAGGTCATCGCTGTCTTCGTCGATCGCAGATAGTGCCGCGACAACGGCAGATCGAGTCAATTCTAACTCGGCAAACATAATGGCAGCGCGGTGTTGCAATGCTTGAAACGAGCCTATCTTTTGGCCGAATTGTTCGCGTTCTTTCAAATAACCGAGGGTTTTGTCTAACATGCTTTGTGAGCCACCCAGCATTTCGGCGGCAAGGCAGATTCGACCATAGTCGAGTGTTTTGTCGAGGATAGCAAAGCCACTGTCTACGACACCGATGATCTCGCTTTGTTTAACACTGACATTGTTAAATTCAATATTGGCATAGTTGCGGCTGTCGATCATTGTCGTTGGTGTTACAGTTATGCCGGAAGTCGAGCGGTCAATTAAGACTAGACTTATGCCATTTTGTTCGTCGGCGACTCCTGATGTTCTAACGGAAACCAATAGTTTGTCGGCATTACCGCCCTCGGCAACAAAGACTTTTTTCCCGTTTAAAATTAGTTGATCACCGTCAACCTTGGCGGCGAGCTGAATGTTCGCTGGATCGTGATGATTGGATTCTTCATGCGCGAGCGCAATGGTAAGTTCACCAGCAGCTATTAGTGGAAGTAAGCTTTCTTTTTGTTGCTGAGAGCCTCCGCTGTTAATTGCGCTAGCGCCTAGGACTACGGTGGAAAAAAAAGGTGAGTTCGCTAGTGTTTTGCCAGCCTCTTCCAAGATAGCGCCGACACCCATGTAGCCAAAACCCAAGCCGTCGTACGCCTCGGGGATCGCGACCGCAGTCCAGCCCATTTCTACCATTTTTTTCCAGACGCTGGCGGCGTAACCTGTACTGCTACCGTCGTCTCTTAACTGGCGCATTAACTCAACTGGCACATCTTTTTGGATAAAGTCGCGGGCAGTGTCGCGTAACATCCGTTGTTCTTCGTTAAGAACTAAGGGCATAGATTAATACTCCGATATTTTGAGCGGGAATATGCTTGGAAAGGGCATAAAATTTAAGCGGTAAATCCTAAGCTATTGAGTTTTAAGGGCAATGGCATATAGCGCCAGTGCGCTTAGCGCGGTTAAAATGCTGAGCGAATAGACTATTTTCGACGAAATTAATACAAAAATATGATTGGCGCAAGCAAAGCCAGAAATTTAGGAGGGTAGGATATTAGTACAGTGAGCGATAAAGTAAGGCAGTTAAAGTCGCTAAATAGATTGCGGAGCTATAAGCCATTTAAATTTCAACTTGGATGAATTCACTCGTGTATAAAATGGCTGATAAATTCTCATTGTTAATACGCGGTTAAAAATTTCTCGATTCTATGGGCGTTGGCACCCAAATCGCCTTTGCCTACTCGTGATACCGACCGCAGATCAATCTTACTGCCTTCAATTGTTGGTTGGATGCGGATGACTATGTCGTCGATAAACCCCCAAATCAAGGTTTTATCAACGGCTTCAATGAGTCCATTCGTGGGATCTAAATGATAAACGGTCCAACCTAATTGCTGGGCTATTTCGACGGCGTGTTGAAAAGCTTGATCAGGTTTAAGGGTACTCTGTAGAGTTTGGATTTGAGGGAACGCTTTGATTTGTTGTTGAATGACATCTGGAACGACGGCGAGTGAATTACTGCTGTCGCCTCGCTCGATGACGGCGGCCTTAAACTGTGGCACATTGATAGTATCGGTAGTGATATCGTGAATAACCGGCAGGCTTTTGCCACTGGAACTGGCTTTAAAGATAAGACCAATTATTAATAGTGGCATGACACTGGCTATCATAAAAGTCTTGCGCATATTTCGGCGGAATTGAGGCTTTTTATTGCGAAAGTAAGCCACTGTGCTACATATCAAAATAACGATCGATAGTAGGATACTTAGCGCGAGCATTGCCGTGACGATGGGGAAGCCAAGCCATTCGCTTCGATGGGCGATCACCGCTATTGGCAGCAGCATTAATGCGGGGATCGCTAAGCGAGAACCGATGGTCCCTTGACTAATTGTCTGAATCACTCGTTGCATTTCCTATCTTATTGCAAGACATTTACTAACCGTAGGCGGCAAATGTTGTTAATAAACTGCTCGTCGCCAAGTAGGTAGTCGTTTTGTTTGTCACTTACCGCTAATTGCCAATGGAGTAGCTCACTTCTGCACTAATGTTATCAAGCCGTCAAATTTAGGGGCTTACGATAACGTTAGAAAAACGTCATGCCGAAGACATGGCTGTTTATTATTCTGAATGAGTGATATTCATACGATTCAGACAAGGAAATGTTGTTAACAATCTTGATGGGCATTATGTCTGATAATGGGACCTGTTTTTTCGCCTATATTATATAAAGTTAATCTTTGTTCGGTGAGTTCGCCGTAGCAGAGAGCCTGTAAAGCGCTAGCACTCAAAGTGCTGTCGCCAATAGCCTTAACTTTGTTTGTCTAGACCGTGTTTACCAGAGTCAGATATTTCCGGACAGTATTTTGTCTGAACGAACACTCAAAAGTACTTACTAATAGAGACCACTCCAATATAGGAAGCCCAGCCGTGCGAGAGACTATGAAAGCATCAGACTTATTTGTGAAGTGTCTTGAAGAAGAGGGTATTGAGTACATATTTGGTGTTCCGGGTGAAGAAAACGCCGATTTTATGATGTCACTTGAAGACTCGGATAAAATCACTTTTGTGCTCACCCGTCACGAACAGGGTGCGGCGTTTATGGCAGAAATCTATGGCCGTCTCACCGGCCAGCCCGCCGCTTGTCTTGGGACGTTAGGGCCGGGTGCAACGAATTTGATTACCGGCGTAGCCGATTCGAATATGGATCGCGCCCCGATGTTAGTGCTGACCGGTCAAGGTGCTTCCTCACGGCTGCACAAAGAATCTCATCAGGTGATGGATGTTGTGGCGATGTTTCGTCCGGTTACCAAATGGGCAACGACAGTTTTACACGCCGATAGTATCCCCGAGATTATTCGTAAAGCCGTTCGCTTGGCGCGAACCGAAAAACCAGGCGCTGTTCATATAGAGCTGCCAGAGGATGTAGCTAAACTTCCCGTGACAAATCAGCCTATTACGGTACAAAAATTTCGCCGCCCTGTACCG
>JAJRPK010000477.1 GCA_024280785.1 Gammaproteobacteria bacterium | reverse complement strand
GGAAAGCATATCGTTCTAACGGTTAAAACAAAGAGCGACAACCTCGACGAAAAAGATTTTGACAAAATGATAAAAACGGCAAGGAATGCTACGGCCTCACCTCATTCTCTCAACAATAGCAATAACGTTATTTCAATGGCTCACAACAACGATGGCCACGTACTAATGGAGCACAATGACGGTGTTATCTCTTTACAGTTACTATTCAAGCAAACCCAAGATGACAGTGATGATGACAACGATGACGATAAACCTGACAAATCAGATGCTAAAATTAGGAGCCTGTCAAGCTTGCCGGAACCAATATAAACCCCTAGAATGGAGGCTTCACATTTCGCGAAAGGTACGTAGGCATAACTTATGAACCAATCCACCGCCATTCAGTCCTCTTCATTCGAGAGACAAGTACTAACGCTGACGGAGAACAGCCAGCAATTGCGAGGCATTCTTGAGTCGGCTTTAGACTCTAATCTTTACCGTTTGGTTTCGGCTCAAAGTGCTAGCGAATGCTTGCAAATTGTTGAAGGGTCGAAAATCGCCTTTGTCGACTTAATATTAAATGATATGGATGGCCTTTCGCTGATTGAAGAACTGCGCGCGCACCACCGTCAAATGCATATTATCGCCGTGCTTCGCAAAGAAGAGTTCAACTCTCTGGACATTACAGCCGACAGCATCAAGCTAATGGCCTCCCAAAGTGGAGCCAATGCCGTTTTTATTGCGCCATTTAATTTGGGCGAGCTAATCCAAACCGTCGAACGTTTTTGCGACCTAACAGTAGACATTTCCGCCTAGAACCAAGAACAATAAAACTAAAAGCAGCCAAGATTTAACCCCCTCTTTTAGCCAACGTATATCTTGACTGGCCCGAAAGATCTAAACCACAATCAATATTGCTATAACCCTTGAGACCTAACAGAATATCTACATCTTCAGCCTGCTGGAAACCATGCTCCAGCACTAACAATCCATTTTGTTTTAAACTAAAGTTCGCCTGCTGAATTATAGTTTCGATATCAGCCAGCCCTCCATCGGCACTTACCAAGGCACAGTTCGGCTCAAACCTTACATCTCCCTGCGCTAAATGACCGTCTTTTTCATCGATATAGGGTGGATTGGAAACCACCAAATCAAAGCATTCACGACCCAAGCCCGCCATCCATTTCGCTTGAACCAGAACAACATTCCTTTGGCTATTGAAAGGAGGGCTATCAAAGGGAGAATTATCGGCTGGCGATTTATTCGCTAGATAATCACCGACCGCACGATCATTTTGAGCACGCTGACCTGGGTTAAAAATGCGATGGCAGTTTTCCGCCGCCACTTGCAGAGCCTCTGACTGCATATCCGTTGCAATAACAAACCATGACGACCTCTCTGTCGCTAAGGCAAGTGCAATCGCCCCACTGCCTGTTCCTAAATCTGCGACTACGGAATGCTCCGGCAATTCAAGGCTCAAAATCTTTTCTATCATAGCCTCGGTATCAGAACGGGGAATAAGAACCCGCTCGTCGACCTTTAATGGTAGCGACCAAAATTCTTTTTCACCCAATAGATAAGCAACGGGAACGCCCTTCACTCGGCGTGCAATCAACTCCTGCACTTTAAGCACCGAAGACGGCTCAATCATATCTTCAGAGTGGGCAAACAAATAACTACGAGTTTTCTTTAATGCATAGGCAATCAGCAACTCAGCATCTAATCTAACGCTATCGCTGCGATTTTCGCAATTTGAAACATTCGCTATACTTTCTGCACTCTGTGCAAGTAGATGAGAAAGGCGCATCATCGCTGCTTATCGCTTAAGGACATAGTGAAGATATTTATCGTTGACGACTGTTTTAATTTTGACGGCTTTTATTTGATTAATCGGCAGCGCCAAGTGCCGTCAATAAATCAGCCTGATACTCACTCACTAAAGGTTCAATCACCTCTCCTAGCTGCCCTTCCATTATTTCACCTAACCGATAAAGAGTGAGGTTTATGCGATGATCTGTCATCCTCCCCTGCGGGAAATTATAGGTCCGAATTCGCTCTGACCGATCACCACTACCCACCAAATTTCTACGCTCGTTAGCCTGCGCTTGATCCGCTGCAGTCTTTGCTGAATCCATTAACCGCGCTTGCAGTAAAGACAACGCTCGCGCCTTATTTTTATGCTGAGACCGTTCGTCCTGACATTCCACCACCACGCCGCTAGGCAAATGGGTAATACGAATGGCCGAATCAGTTTTATTGACATGTTGACCTCCCGCACCCGAAGCCCTAAAAGTATCTATACGCAAGTCGGCCTTATTAATTTCGATTTCTTCTAAATCATCGGCCTCAGGCATAATCGCTACTGTGCAAGCTGATGTATGAACCCGACCCTGTGACTCAGTTTCGGGGACTCTCTGAACTCGATGAGCTCCCGACTCAAACTTTAAACTCGCGTAAACATCCTTGCCAGACACCCGGGAAATAACTTCTTTGTAGCCACCATGGTCACCGAAACGCTCATTAAGTATTTCGACCTTCCAGCCACGTGACTCAGCATAACGCAGATACATACGAAACAAATCACCGGCAAAAATAGCTGCTTCGTCGCCACCTGTTCCTGCTCTCACCTCAAGAAAAACGTTATTTTTATCGTTGGCATCGCGCGGCAACAACAAACGCTGTAACTCTACTTCAAGTATCTCTACGTCTTTTTTTGATTCGAGAAAATCTTCTGTTGCCATTGCTCGCATTTCGGGGTCTTCGTCTTTAAGCAAGCTTTCAGCCTCTGACATTTGCTCCTTGGTCGCCGAGTATTCTGAAAAACACTTAACCACCGGTTCGATTTCAGCGTACTCTTGCGAAAAGGCACGAAACTTTTTTTGCTCGGCGATGACCTCTGGATCACTGAGCAACGCACCTAACTCTTCATATCTTTCGCTGATAGAATCTAACTTGGCTAACAAACTGTCTTTCATTGACTAATATCTCTAATATTCTCTAGGTCACTATCAGGCGCTTGGTCACTCTCTGACTCAAGTTTTGTCTCATCAGTTAAGCCCAGCAAAACTTTGGCAGCGTTAAGCAGTGCGGTATTTTGTTGCGCCCCCGCATTTCTCATTTCAACACTGGGCTGATGCATAATTTTTCGAGTCAACGCTCGCGCCAAACTTTCTAGCACCTGATCAGCTGGCTTGCCGCTGCGTAGTAATTGTTGAGCTTTCTCTAATTCTTTATCGCGCAACATCTCTGTAGCCGCTCGATAAGACACCACTAAATTAGCTACTCCACGAGAACCTTGTGAGCGGATAAAATCATTAATGCCCGCTTCGATAATTTCACTGGCCTTATCGACCTCCGCCTCTCTTAATTTAACGTTCTCATCAATAATGTCGCGCAAATCATCGACCGTATATAAGTATACGTCGGGTAGTTCCGCCACTTGCGGCTCAACGTCTCGCGGTACAGCAATATCAACCATAAACATGGGCCGCCGCTTACGTGACTTTAGCGCTTGTTCTACCGCGCCTTTGCCCAACACCGGCAACTGACTTGCCGTAGAGCTAATCACGATATCAAATGCCGCCAAGTGCTCGGGCACTTCAGCTAACAGGATGGCCTTAGCCCCCATTTGGCGCGCCAAGTCATGGGCATGTTCTAGCGTTCTGTTGGCGATGACAATATTTTTGACTCCAGCATTGACCAAGTGGCGAGCAACCAGCTCAATCGTATCGCCAGCGCCAATTAACAATGCCGATACCGATGACAAATCGGCAAATATGCGCTGCGACATTGCCACCGCAGAATATGCAATAGAAACTGGATTTTTCCCAATAGCCGTGTCGTTTCTAACTTTTTTAGCCGTCGAAAAGATATGCTGTAACGTTGGCTCTAACTCTGCCCCTATGGCATTTGCCTCCTGAGAAACCGCGTAGGCCGATTTCATCTGGCCAAATATTTGTGGCTCACCCAAAACCATCGAGTCCAAACCACTGGCAACTCGAATCAAATGTCTGACGGCATCACGATCGCGGTAAATATAAACGTGATCGGCGAACTGATCCAATGATAAGCCGCTAAAGGCCGACAACCAGCTCAGAATAGGGCCTTCACCAACACCGCAGCTCACGATCAGTTCAGTACGATTACAAGTGGAAAGGATGATCGCTTCGGACTCGCGGCCTACTAGCGGAGCATCCAAAGCTTCCATGCTGGCAGGCAATATCGACGATAATGGGGAAGACGGCATTTTAACGTTGCCCTTCACGCTCATCTCACAGGAGAGGATTTCCGCGTCAGATGCTAACCAAGCCAACAAGCTATTTAGCGCATCGACAAGTGATTCAGGCGGAAACGCAAGCTGCTCGCGCAATTCAACGGCAGCTGTCGAATGATTCACTCCGATGGCCAATAACTGCATAAATCGCTCAGTGGTACAAAAGGTTTCCCTCACCCGTTTAGCATAGGGGAAACAATGAAAATAATCCGTCTAGTACGGTAGTTTAACAATTTATGACGCCAAAGTAGATGTCACAATCACCAACAATACTCTTTCTGAAGCCTCACCCAAACATGTCGTTTGACTCAACTTGGGCTCATATCGACGCCATAGGTCCAAATCCCAGTCTTTTGCAGCGTACCGTACCGGCATGCCAGTGGGATTATCGCCCAATCTATGCCATGATTAAGCTCTACAGTTTAATAATGCTTGCATAGTGCTTAACAGTGCTTACCCACTTCCAATGATGATAAATACTTGACCAGAGATACCCCTAACTTGTCACTAGATAACACTATGCCGTACAAATCGACGAGCGGCGCTATACCCGCTTGCCCCCGCACGCACCATGCTTCGTTGGTGAATTCACCAACAAAAAATTGCATTAAATTTTTTGCCGCAATAATTTATCTGTTGGTCAGCGGCTGCTCTATGGTGAATTCGTTTACCGGTTCAGAAAATAACGATCCAGACAATGTATCGCCTCAAAATACGACCACTGGCCTCTCCGAAATTAAACAACCCTCTGAATCGACGAATCCATCATCCGTTAAATCTGAAAAACCTAGCAGACCTTTTTCTAAGCAGAGCTTGTATAACTTACTGCTAGGAGAGTTTGCCGCGCAAAACGGCAACATTTCGCTAGCGATAGAAAAGTATTCTGCAGAAGCTGATGCGACTCGCGACCCTCAGGTTGCCTCGCATGCTACACGACTGGCACTCTATGGAAAAAACCCAACAGCAGCACTGGCAAATGCGAAGATTTGGTATGAGCTAGAATCCGATGATGAAAAAGCTGCCAGCATATATGCCGAACTGCTCGCCCAATCTGGCAAGCCGCTCAAAGCCCTCGACGTACTTGAGGCACAGTTAAAATACGAACAATCTCCGCGCTTTTACTTATTGCAAAAAGCTCGATACGAAGAGAAAAATGACGAATTAAAAGAGGTGATTCGCCGGCTTGAATCCCTGCGAGAACAACATAGTAAAGATGTAGACCTCATATTCACTTACGCCGTGTTACTCCAAAAAGACAATAGAGAAGACGATGCTTTAAATACTCTGCGTAAATTAAAAGGTTCAAACTCCAACCCTATTCAAACCGCACTGTTAACCTCAAAATTACTCAGTCAACTTGGTCGCTCAGAACAAGCCACTAAAACCATTAAGAAAGCACTTAAAAAGCACCCCGATGACAAACAACTCCGCCTTCAATACGCACGACTATTAACTCTCACCGACCTACCTTTGGCAGAAAAAGAATTTTTTACACTACTTAAAAGCGCGCCCAACAATACCGAGTTATTATTTTCTCATGCTTTAGTAGCAATCGAAAACAGCCATTACGATGCCGCGATTGGCAACTTACAGAAGCTTATTAAGCTTGGCCAAAGGACTTCGATTAGCCATTACTACCTTGGAGGGATAGCAGAAAAGCAGGATAACCTGGACCTGGCAATCTCTCATTATAAGTCCGTCAATACAGGTAAGTTTTTTATACCTGCCACGCAACAGCTAGTTACTATTTTAAACAAAAAAGGAAATCTGTTAGATGCTCGAAAACATCTGGCTGATCTACGTGAGAAATACCCGCTGCAAGCTCCTAATTTTTGGATGCTAGAAGCACAATTACTTTCAACTAACGACCATGTGACTGAATCTCTTGCTGTTCTTAGCGCTGCAATAGAGCAATTTCCAGAACAATTAATGCTTCGCATCGAACGTTCATTTATTAGCGAAAAATTAGACAACTTTGAATTAGTTGAATCCGATTTATTGTTTGTCTTAGCCCGCGACCCCGACAATGTCACCGCTCTGAACGCATTAGGTTATACGCTAACCAATCACTCCTCTCGGTTTCACGAGGCATTAGACCTTATCGAGCAGGCCATTGCTTTAAAGCCAGGTGATGCCGCAATAACTGATAGCTTGGGCTGGGCACACTACCGCCTTGGACATTTAGAATTAGCAATAGCCCATCTAGAAACCGCGTTTGCTAAATTTCCTGACGACGAAGTAGCCGCTCATTTAATTGAGGTTTACTGGGCCAACGGAGAAAAAGCTAAAGCACAGCAAGTGGTTAAAACCATTCAAAAGAATGGAGGGGAGAACCCAAAAGTCAAAAAGATTGCCTCTCGCCTTGGCATTAGTCATTGAGATTCACTCCTTCCGCAAAAGCTCAACGAGAAGCTCGTCATTTACTCGGACTAACATTTCTTTGCGCCATTATCCTCGGCTGTGCTGGCACAACGAAAAAAGACTCGTTAGACAACCGGTTAAATGACGGACATTCCTTACCCAGCCATTGGCAAGTCAAGGGCAAACTTGCCATTCGACCACTCAGCCCCGGCGATAAGAAGAACAACCAAACCTTGCGATTTGAGTGGTCTCAAGTATCAAGTAACTATTCAATTCTGTTTGCTGGACCACTAGGGTTCGGAACCATGATCATTGAAAAAGACGCTAACAGAGTCACGCTGACGCGGGGCAAAAAATACTTCGTGAGCGCTGATAGCGTTGAGGAATTATTTTTTCAACAAACTGGCTGGCACTTGCCGTTGTCACACTTGCGCCATTGGGTATTGGGTCAAGCATCTCCTGACTCATCATTCTCACCCATCCATTCACCTCCTCACAATACTCTTAACGTAGAGGAGCAATTGGCGAGCTTTGAGCAGCAAGGATGGACCGTTCAATACCCTAAATCAACATGGGTCAACACTCATCTAATGCCAAAGAAAATGATTGTCAGTAATGATAATTTTAAATTAATCATCGCTTTTAAAAACTGGCAGCTGGCTCCCGCTCCAGAGCTTGCCAGTCCACCTCAGTGACAAATTCAAAGACATCTTCATCATCTGGCGCGACGCTTTCTATCTCTGCACCGGCCAAGCTGAATCTTTTTTTGCATATTACTGGTCGGCGATCCAATGGTTATCATGAGCTGCAAACTGTATTTCAGCTGCTCGATTATGGCGACACCATTGAACTGACCCCAGACGCTAACAATACCGTTCGTCTCATCAAGCCTACCCTTGGGGTTGCAGACGAAGACAACATCGTTATCCGCGCCGCCAAGCAGCTGCAGGCACACCTCACCCAGCCCAGGGGTGTGGCCATTAATATCGACAAAAGATTGCCCATGGGAGGGGGCCTGGGCGGCGGTAGCTCAGATGCTGCCAGCACCCTGCTGGGACTCAACCAGTTATGGGATTTGGGTCTTAATATCGATGAATTAGCGGCTATTGGCCTAAAATTAGGAGCCGATGTCCCCGTATTTGTTCGTGGGCACAGCTGTTTTGCCGAGGGCATTGGCGAGAGAATACACCCACTCGAACTACCGCCAGCATGGTTCCTCATTGTTAAACCGCCAATTAATGTGTCAACTGCCGTAATTTTTTCTCATAGGCAATTGACACGCGACAGCGTACCAATCAGAATAGCCGCCGTTTTTGCTCCTCAGCCATCTTCAGATTCAGGTGCTTCTGTTGGCAACGAACGGCGACGATTGAGCCCAAAGTTGAACAACGATTGCGAAGCCGTTGTTCGCGCCGAGTACCCAGCTGTAGATAAAGCTTTTAATTGGTTAAATCGTTACGGTTCCGCCCAATTAACTGGCACCGGCAGCTGCATTTTTGCTAGTTTTACTAGCGAGCGAGAGGCAAGAAATGCGCATAAGGCTATGCCAGCTCCGCTGACAGGATTTGTTGCCAAAGGGCTCAACAAGTCATTAGCGTATAAGCATTTGGCTCTGCACGAAAAGAATTAGCTGGCTGTCGAATTTTAAGATCGAACGTCAAGACCGAACATCAAGACCGAGCATTTAGATCGGGCATCTAGGCCAAGTATTAAGAAAAAGCACTTACCTACAATAGTGCTCGCAGACACAGAACAAGCAGTACCAATAAACCGTTTTATTGGGGCGTCGCCAAGCGGCAAGGCACGGGGTTTTGATCTCCGCATTCGAAGGTTCGAATCCTTCCGCCCCAGCCATTTTGAGGAAGAATGAGACCCGAAGCTACGACCAATCCAAAGTCAGGGCCAAGCTAAGATAGAATAGGATAGGGAGAGCACCCTGCCTTCCTTTTATTCATTGATACATCAGCATTCGTTCGGGGATACCATCCGTGGCAAAAAACCTAATGTTATTTACTGGCAATGCCAATCCACAATTGGCCGCTAAAATAGCCAAAGAGCTTAGCCAACCGCTAGGTGAAGCTGATGTTAAAAAATTTAGTGATGGTGAAATTAACGTTGAGATTAAAGAAAACGTTCGCGGTAAAGACGTCTTTATCATTCAGCCTACCTGCGCACCCACCAACGACAATTTAATGGAAATGC
>JAJRPK010000476.1 GCA_024280785.1 Gammaproteobacteria bacterium | reverse complement strand
TCGACGATCGCTACATCTTTTTCGCCCAGAATATAAGTGTTGGTACCCTCATCGGTCATCGGCCCTGGATTGGGCGCCGTTATCCTCCGCAAGCGATCACTTAATCTAACGACTTTACCGTGAATTAAATTAGACATATCCGTTCCACGAACAGTTAAACACAGTTATTAATCAAACGTACGGGGTCAATATCCGCCTCGTAATCTATTCCATCCATTTCAAAACCAAACAAATGCATGAACTCACTTTGATAACCGGCAAAGTCAGCAATCTCGCTAAGATTTTCGGTCGTCACTTGACTCCAGAGTGCTTCAACTTGCTGTTGAATATTCGATGAAAGTTCTTTTCTATCAGCCCGCAGCCGCCCTTCTTCATCTATATAGGGCATGGAGCCATAAAGACTTTTGCTGAATAAATCGTATATTTGCTCAATACAACCTTCGTGGGTTCCCTCGGCTTTCATCACTTTAAATAGTAGCGATAAATACAACGGCATTATAGGGATCGCCGAGCTGGCCTGCGTTACCACACCCTTTAATACCGACACTCGAGCATCGCCACCAATGCTTGAACATTTATCTCGGATCGCTTTTACCCGGGTATCGAGGTCTTGCTTAGCGCGCCCTATAGTACCGTGCCAATAAAGATCCCACGTAACTTTATCGCCCAGATAGGTATAAGCCGTGGTTTTCGCACCCCCGGCCAATACGCCTGCGGAGGCTAAGGCATCCATCCACATTTCCCAATCTTCACCGCCCATGACAGCAATCGTATTCGCGATTTCATCGTCAGAAGCCGCCTCTAGAGTCACTTCCTGAATGATTTTTTTATCGGTGTTAATGCCGCGCTGGGTAACAGTTTTGCCAATAGGCTTTAGCGTCGACATATGAACCTCACCCGTTACCGGGTGTTGACGCCGAGGCGAAGCCAAACTATAAATGACCAGGTCAATCTGACCCATGTCCTCTTTAATGATATCTATGGCTCGCTGTTTAATCTCATCAGAGAATGCATCGCCATTTATGCTTTTTGCATAAAGCCCATCAGCCTCGGCATATTCGTGAAACGCAGCAGAGTTATACCATCCTGCCGTAGCAGTCTTTTTTTCAGTCCCTTCTTTTTCAAAAAATATACCCAAGGTGCTCGCCCCACCACCAAAAGCGGCAGTAATTCTCGATGCCAGGCCATAGCCGGTAGAGGCTCCAATAACCAAGACCCGCTTTGCAGCGCCATCAATAGGACCTTGCGCTTTAACATAATCGATTTGACGCTTAACATTAGCTTTACAGCCCACAGGGTGGGAAGTGATACACATAAAACCACGAACTCGAGGCTTAATAACCATAAACAAAACCTTTATTGGGTAGGGAATGAAAAAAGCCACTTGACTCGGAAAAATACACCGCACGTATTATAATGCGCAACAACGAGTAAACCAGCTAAATATTTGAGGTTTCCATTGCCCGACAAACATCGCGAAAAGTCTAATCAACAGCCCCCATCCGGTATAGATTCGAGCCGCAATAAGCATTCTAATGACTCTGACCTGCTTGGGGTCTCAGAGGTGGTGGGCTATGAGGATTCAAACTGTCTAGAAATTAGCCCTTTGCGCTTCGCCACCCCCCAAAGCTGGACAGATGCCGTTATGATGGACTTCGATAGTTTTTTACAAGACCATGCCGCCGCAGAAAAAAAAGCTTCAGGAATGGCGTTGTCGATGATATCTCATTATCCCGATCGCGGTAAATTGGTAGAAACTTTAGCCGACCTCGCGGTAGAGGAATTGAGTCATTTTCGCGAGGTCATCAAATGGCTACACCATCACGGCCTGCAACTTGCCGCCGACCTAAAAGATCCTTATGTGCTGGCAATGCGAAGCCATATTCGCAAAGGTCGCGATGTTTACTTTCTCGACCGCCTGCTCACGGGTGCTATTATTGAAGCCAGAGGCTGCGAACGTTTTGGCTTAGTCGCTACCGCATTACCCGAAGGCCCGATGAAAACTTTCTACAAAGCCATTACTCGGTCAGAAGCCAGACACTACGAAGTGTTCGTTAATCTTGCGCAGGAGTATTTTGATGCAAATATCGTCGACCAAAGACTTAATACCTTACTCGATTTAGAAGCTGGTATCGTCGCCCAACTACCCATTAATGCCGCCCTGCATTAGTGAACGGTTTTGTATCTTTTTTTGCTATCAACTCATCCGTTATAAAATCATCCACATAAAGTGCTCTGTCTATGTCGAATACATCGGTGGTAGATAAATACCTCGACCAGTATGCCGAAGCTGACCTCGATGCGTTGCAATCATTTCGCGGCACTTTTCAGCATTGTCTTTGCATACCTGCTCACGATGAACCCTCTATATTTATCCAACGGCTACTGGCCTTTATCGGACAGCAGTCTAATACTTTGGCGATAGTTGTTTTAAATCAAGCTGAACCGGCCACACGCGATAATCTAAACAACTTGGCCTGCGAAGCTGAACTGGCAAAGAATTTAGCAACCATCTGGCAAAACCAGCATGTTACTTTGTATCAAAAACAACGTAGTCCGCAACAGC
>JAJRPK010000475.1 GCA_024280785.1 Gammaproteobacteria bacterium | reverse complement strand
GTTTATTTAGGCCCATTGGGTTATTTGCAGAAAAAGGCAGCATTCATTTGAGTACCGTTATTCGGCGCAGCGCTTTATTGTTCCATTCGGCAGAAAAAATGTACGAATTGGTCAACGACATTGCTGCGTATCCTCAATTTGTCGATCACTGTACTGCTACAGAGGTGATTGATCGCAGTGAGTCGCAGATACTTGCGAGCTTGTCGTTAAAAAAGGCAGGTATTGCTCTGGCGTTCACCACCCGAAACGAGCTGCTTTATCCCACCCGGATTGATATGGTACTTGTAGATGGGCCATTTTCTACTTTTACTGGCCGGTGGCAGTTTACGCCGTTGCGCCAAGGTGCTTGCAAAGTATCGCTGTACGTAGAGTTTGCGATGAAAAATGGTATTGTCTCTAAATTGGCCAGTGGCTTATTTGAATCCGTGGGGCATTCGTTGGTCGATGCTTTTTGCCAGCGCGCGGATGAGGTTTATGGCTCTTAGCGAGTAGGTTGACTAAGGCGGAATCAGGTCAAAGAAAAAAGAGATCTACTCGCAAATATAGTTGCAGTGGCTTTCATAGTTACAGTGCCTTAGGTATACAGTTGCAGTGGTCTTAGGCCAGCGATAATCACCGAGCAGGAGAAAGCGTTATTAATAAGCCCACAGATGTTACACCTACAGAAGCTACACCTACAGAAGCTACACCTGCAGAAACTATGCCGACAGCGGCTACTTTTTCAGTTGAGGTGGTTTACGGTTTAGCTGATCGTCAAAAAATCATTGCACTTCACGTAGCAGATGGATGCACGGCCTATGAAGCGGCTAAACAATCGGGAATTGCGGCTCAGTTTGAAGGGGTTGATTTAGAAACGGCTAAGTTGGGAGTTTTTGGTAAGGTCGTTAAACCTCATGCCTATCAGATGAAGCCCGGCGATCGCGTCGAAGTATATCGCCCGTTGATTGCGGACCCGAAGGCTTCTCGTAAAGCGAGAGCCGATAAAGCTAAAGCCGAGGCTAATTAAATAGCGGAAGAAGGGCTGCTAATTGAATCGTTAACGACGGATTTATCACTGATTGCTTTGCCACTGATTGCCTTGTCAACGGCTGGTTTGTAGTCCCCTTCTAGAATAGTGAGTTTGTTGTCTACGAAAGTAACCGCAAGTTCCTTCTTCGCTGTCTGGCCATTGCCCAATCTGAGTGTGTAAATATAATACCATTGATCGTTGTTAAGTATGTTGACGATCAATGGTGTTCCCAATACAAATTTTACTTGTTTCTTAGTCATTCCTGGTTGAAGGAGATTGACCATTTCTTGGGTCACTATATTACCTTGTTGAATGGGTACCTTATGTGGGTTGAGAAAACCCTTGCAACCGATGGTGCTGAATATAACGGTGATGAGAATCAAGGCGGGCCAACGGGTGTTTGTACAACAGATAGGCATAGAGTGCTCGACAGCAGTAATTTCTGGGTTTAGGCTAACGCCTTTGATGATTGAAGGCGGCACTTGTGACTCGGACTAAGAGAGCTTTCTTTCAGTGCGGGTTCGGTAGATAATACTGCAAAACAGCCTGCCTGCTAAGGGTCAAGCCACTTTAAACACCATTATTTTTGCTTTTTAATAAACTATGGGTGGGTCATTAAGGATTTAGCTGGCGCTATTTTATCGGTGTTTATTGTAAGTTTTCAAACGTGTGATGTTAAAGTTGAGTTGAATCGAGAGCAGAACAATGGAGCAATGTCATGAGCGGTGAAAATCAAGAGCTACGTAAAGTTGGCTTAAAGGTGACTTTGCCCCGAATTAAGGTCTTACAGTTATTAGAAAATGCGTCAGAGTCATCTCATCACGTCAGCGCCGAAGATGTGTACAAAGCGTTGCTAGATGCCGGTGAAGATGTCGGTTTGGCGACGGTCTATCGTGTGTTAACTCAATTTGAAACAGCGGGTCTTGTCGTTAGGCATAATTTTGAGGGTGGGCATTCGGTTTTTGAAATTGCAAAAGGCGAGCACCATGATCATATGATTTGCATGGAAACCGGCAAAATTATCGAGTTTTTTGATGAAGATATAGAGAATTTACAGCATAAAATTGCGGCCAAACACGGTTACGATATCATCGACCACAGTATGGTTTTGTATGTGAAGCCTAAAGATTCTTAAAGACTCTTAAAGGATCTTAACGGCTAACTCTGATTAAGCGCCTATTTTGAGCTTGATTTTGCGGCTTCTTTCTACCTCCATGCTCGCGGTGTTTATATTCTTCTGTCCTTAGTAAGTTTAGGCTGTTTCTAGCATTTCTGAGGCATGGGCAATCGTTGAATCAGTAACATCTAGTCCTCCCATCATTCTCGCCATTTCGGCGGTGCGGCCATCGCGATCCAATGCAGAGAAAGAAGTAATGGCCGTAGTTTTGGTCACTGATTTTTTAGCGAGTAAGTGGGTGTCTCCCTTGGCCGCCACTTGGGCGAGGTGGGTGACGCAAAAAACCTGCCCTGACTTGCCCAGTTCTCTCAGTAGATTCCCTACCACTTCGGCGACACCCCCACCGATTCCCACATCCACTTCGTCGAAAACCAGCGTGGGGATGTTCGATGTTTGAGCGGTGACCACTTGAATCGCTAAACTGATTCGAGATAGTTCTCCACCCGAGGCGATCTTGGATAGTGCTTGTACGGGTTTGCCTGGAATCGTCGAAATCATAAATTCAATCGATTCCAGCCCGTTGGCATTGGGCGCGCTGTTGTCAAAGGGCTGAATCGATATTTCAAAGACGCAGTGAGCCATCTTTAATTTAGTCAGTTGCTGGTTAACAAGCTTGGCTAGTTTTTTGGCCGCGGTTTGTCTTTTTTTACTTAGTTTTTTTGCCTTGGCAGTAAATGCTTTGTTGATGTCTTGCTGTTGTACCAGCAGTTCCTCGATGTGTGCATCGCTGCCTTCCAGGTGGGCAAGCTCTTGTGCAAGCTGCTGGTGAAACTCCAACAACTCATCTGTTTTGATATGGTGTTTTCTCGCGATGGTGTAGATGATGTCTAAACGGTTTTCGACGTCTTGCAACCGTTGCGGGTCGATACTCAGTTGATCGGTGATTGCCTGCAGTTCACTTTGTGCTTCTTCGACTTGAATGCTGGCACTTTCTACGAGTTCCAAACTGGTTTTGAGCTCAGGGAGTAGTGGTGCTAACTGCCGAAGTAATTGGGTGGCATGTTGAAGTGCTTGAAGTGCACCGGTCGATTCTTCATGGCCATTGCTGCTATCACAGTAATTTCCTGCTTCAATCAGGCCGCTAAGCAATTGCTCAGCATTGGCTAATTTTTTTTGTTCGGCGGCCAAGGTTGATGGCTCGTTCGTCAGCAGCGCCAGTTTGTCGAGCTCTTGAACCTGATAGCTGAGAAGTTGCAGTCGCGCCTCTTTGACGGCGCCGTCACTACGCAAAGACTGGATTTGAAGCTCAAGCTTATGCGAATCGTGGGCAAGTTTACGGACTTCTTCGGCCAGTTTTCGATTGTCGGCATAGTCGTCGACCTGCTGTCGGTGAGTTTGCTTGTCGAGTAAAGATTGGTGTTCGTGTTGATTGTGCAGGTCGACGAGCTGCTCGCCCAGATGTTTGAGGTCGGTGATGTTAACGGCAACGCCATTTATGTAGGCGCGACTGCGGCCAGACGGAGTGATGACCCGGCGTAAAATAGCTTCAGATTCATCTTCTGCTGTTAGCAAGTCTCGTTCTTTAAGCCACTGGTACATTTTGGATTGAGCGTTTAGGGTAAAACTCGCGTTAATTTCCGCGTTGTGTTTTTCATCCCGTAAACAGCCATTATTACTGCGATCACCCAGGGCTAGCCCAAGAGCGTCTAGCACGACAGATTTGCCCGCACCGGTCTCGCCTGTAATGGTGGTGAGCCCTGAACTTAGCTCCAAGTCGAGTACGTCTACAGTGGTAAAGTTTTTTATGCCCAAATGGACGAGCATGAGCTTTCTCCGAAGTGCTTATAGTGAGATGCATAGTTAGATGCATAGTGAGATGCATTCATAGGCTATGGCTTGCAACCTATGGGTGGTTTATAGTTGTTGCCCTTTATAGTAAATAGTCAGGTAATCATTGTACAGGTCGACTAGCGATTTATGAGTCACTCAGAACTTAGCGAGCGGAGTTTGCATATGCTGACAACGCTGGTTACTCGTTATATCAAAGAAGGGGTTCCAGTGGGGTCAAAAACTCTGGCGATGGACTCCAGTGTCTCGCTGAGCTCGGCGAGTATTCGCAATGTGTTGGCCGAGT
>JAJRPK010000020.1 GCA_024280785.1 Gammaproteobacteria bacterium | reverse complement strand
CGGACCACCTACTGGCAGCGAGCTTTCGTGTTCAGGTTAAAGGTTGGAGTTTTCATTTAGATTTCAACTCAAAGCGGGGTAGGTGGTTCGCTCCACTCGTTTGTTCGTCGATTACCTCGGGTTGGATTGAAAATATGCAATGCCAGTATTCCGGTCAAAGGCAATGCTGGTTCCTCCGCCGTTTCCACGCGGAGGCGTTTGCCAATAGAGCCCGCTAGAGATTGTCTTGGTGTTCTCTGGAGTAGGGAAATATTCAATAATAAAGTTATAACGAAGCATTTCTACAGGTTCATCAATTTCAATAGGGGTTTTCTCATCAAGCCACACCAAAAAATCCTCCTCCGTAATTGTAAACTCGTAAGCAGTGTAGGAATACTGCTTGTGAAAACTGACACTAGACGCTGATTGCGGAAGCCATTCCACGGCAGCGACATTCATCCCGATCTCTGGATGGGATTCCGACCACGACACACCAATTATCCATGCTCCAATGAGAAGGAAAGGCGACAGAAAAAGAGCGATTGCTACGACCCATAGACTTCGAATGAACCATCGTTTATACATTTAGAGTTTTTTTTCAGACGAACGTCAAGTCACACCGTATCCCTGAGTGGGAGCGCGCGTTGATCAAATGGTTGATGGTTAAAATTAGTGTAAATCATGACTACGGGGCGGCTCAGGGATTAGGTGCTGGCTCTTGTTCGCTATTGGTTTACGGTTTGCAGTATAATTTTGGGTGCGCTTGCTGAGGGGAATATATCCAAAAAACACTCTGTATTCTGTGAGCTAGCTTGTGCGTGCCATCTCCAATTTATTTTGCAGCGAACGTGAAGGCTAGCTATCCTCAGCGGGAGTGATGCTAGCTTGGTTAATAAGGTATCAAAGTTAGAGCGAGCTTTCAACTGCAATCGGGCTGAGGATTAGCTGAGCCGTCTTGTTCTGCTTTCTATTCGGTGTTCCAGTGTTCTTCAAACCACACACCCCCATCTCGTATAGTAACTACACCTTGGACTTGTTGTGCCAATATGTTGCAGATGCCTTGCATTGACATATTCTTTGCTCGCAAATTCACCTTCGACTTAGACAAACTCTCTACTGAGTGAAATTTTAAAGGTTCATAACCGATCGCCTTTCCATACTTGGTCGATTCTTGTTCAAGAAATTGCAGCGATTTCCCAAGCGGAATATCATTTGCATCAAAAAGTGGAACTATGGTGTGTTTTGCTATTTCAAATGCCCGTGGATCTTCTTTGTATTCTTGGGTTTTGATCTCTTCAATAAAATGAGATGGGAGGCTTGCAATCGGTTCGCCTAAAAGACTCACCTGAAGTTCAGAATAAATTGAACCGTGGATACGTTCTACAAACTTAAATTCCCATGACGGTCCCCACATGCCGGTAATATTACGGAAAAACCTGAAACGACTTCCGACACAGGTAATCTCTCTTTCAGGGTGGACGTTAATCAGGTCGTCTATTTCTGTTTTGGCGTGATTGTGGGAAGCAATTAACAATAATAAAGCAACCGCCATAAAGATCACCATTCCAATAACAAATGTCTTTCGCCCTTTTCTTGAAGACATAATATTGAGGCAGAACGTGAAGTCACACCGTATCCCTGAGCGGGAGCGCGCGTTGACGAAGTGTTTGATGTTTAAAGTTAAAGTGAATCATAACTACGGGGCGGCTCAGGGATTCGGTGCTGACTTTTGTTGACCCTCTTCTGTCAGTTGTTGGGTTGGCTTATGCCATCTAGAGCACAATCTCCAGTGTAAAAGATACAGTAAAAATAGACCAGTAAGAAAGTTTCCCTTTACTGCGCTGAAATCGATTACGATAGAGCCGGGCCATAAAGAACTGTAAAGACCTTTCAAGTCAAAGCTGGTTGTTAATTCCCGAGCTACAAAATAGGGGAAGCCCCAGCCTCGAATGGTTCCAGTTACCCAAAGCGGAATCCATGTATCATTAACAGTAAAATTAGGCACTACTGTTATCGGTATAAATTGCACGCCAATAAAAACTAGAGTGCAAATAGCCAATATTCGCGAAATACTTCGCACATCAGATTCAGTGCGATGGGAACTAGGTGTCGCCCATACTCGCCAAAAAAATAAGTAGCAGTAAATAATATAAGGAATCGCAGTCAGTAGAGACCAGATTGCGCCCTTAAGCTCAAGCTCACCGTCAAATCCCATGACAAAAAAACCGGCAAGCATAATGAAGGGAGTAGCGACCCACCAATAGATCATCCGATTTCTTGATTTTATGACGAGCTGTCGATCAAATCGCATTTTGTAATTATTCCGGTCAACGTCAAGTCACACCGCATCCCTGAGCGGGAGCGCGCGTTGACGAAATGGTTGATGTTTAAAGTTAAAGTGAATCATAACTACGTAGCGGCTCAGGGATTCGGTGCTGGCTCTTGTTCTGCGATTTCCAGACGAGGTTTAAATCCTGTTTCAGCGATTAAATTTAATACAGTTCCAGGAAACCTATGATACCAAAAAACCATATGGGTAGGATACTCAGCAATGTTGTGTTCAATTTTGATTCCCCAGCCAATGAAAGGAATAATACCATACCTCCTAATAGCACGGACCCGTTTCGCTGGAAAAGTATAAGGCCCAACAAATGTCATACCCAAAATAATCTGTTCACGATCTGCCATTAGCCATCCAAAAGGCCACGTGACATTCAAATACCCAATATTACCACCGCCATTTAATTCTATCTGGGAAGTCCCACTGTTTAAATCGGTAGTCCCATCTGTCTTTTCCATTTTCATACATCTACAGTTGCCGAAAAAGTCTCTCTGTCCGATTACAATGTGGGTAAATATTCGTAAGGCAGAACGGGGGCTGTTGAGCCGCGAGGATGATTTACTGTAGAGTGCTTGCACTCGGAGGTCAATCATTCGAAGTCGGCTCCAACGTTTTGATAGGCGGAGCGCGGAGCGTGGAGCCTGTCGAAATGTTG
>JAJRPK010000474.1 GCA_024280785.1 Gammaproteobacteria bacterium | reverse complement strand
GGCTGACTTCAAAGAAGGGGTTGAGACTTTGGTCGACTTAAAGCCCGATATGGTCTTGGAAGGTGTTATCACTAACGTAACTAATTTTGGTGCTTTTGTTGATATTGGCGTGCATCAGGATGGTTTGGTGCATATTTCGGCGCTTGCTGATAAATTTGTTAAAGACCCGCGTGAAATAGTGAAAACCGGTGACGTGGTTAAAGTTAAAGTGTTAGATGTTGAGATTAAGCGCAAACGTATTGCCTTAACAATGCGTTTGAGTGACAGCGCAGAAGAATACGCTGAAGAAAAAAATGAGCCGAGGGGAAATCGGAATGGTCGAACGAACAAAGCGATGAATCGTACTGGCAAACCATCACCGAGTCCCCGCAGGGAGAAAAAGCCTCAACAAAAAGTGGCACCTCAAAAGAATAGTGCGACGGGGAACAGTGCGTTTGCCGATGCGTTTGCTAAGGCTAAGAAATAATCCGAGAGATAAGAAAAAAATAATCGAATAAATTCAGTGGGGGTGAAATGACTATGGCAACTAATTTTGATCAGCGTGTTGCATTAGTAACGGGGGCGGGTAGTGGAATTGGCCGCGCAGCGGCAAAACTTTTTGCTGCCGGTGGCGCAAGAGTTATCGTTGCAGATATTAATCTCTCTGCTGCTGAAGAGGTAGCGGCAAAAATTGTGGCTGATGATGGGCAAGCGATTGCGGCCCGTGTTGATGTTGCGGATGAGGCATCGGTTGAGGCGTTGATGGCAATTATTGTCAAAGAGTATGGCCGGCTGGATATTGCCTTTAACAACGCCGGCATCTCTGATGAACAGCATTCATGGATTGATTTTCCCACTGACAAATGGCAACAGATGATTGATGTGAATCTTAATGGTGTTTTTCTGTGTATGAAACACGAGCTAAAACTCATGGTTAGCCAAGAGCCGCTGCAAGACTTGCGGGGTCAGATTGTCAACACATCCTCGGGTGCCGGATTGACGCCAGCTCCTGGGCAGCCTCATTACACAGCGGCAAAACATGCGGTGTTAGGATTAACTCGATCGGCTGCGCAAGAGTTTGGCCATAAAGGGATTCGTGTTAACTCAGTTCTGCCGGGGTTAACCCAGACTTCGATGATCAGTAACCAGCCTCAAGCAATGTTGGATCACTTAGCCAAAGCATCGCCAACGGGCAAGCTGGGATCGGCAGAAGATGTCGCCAAAATAGCCGTATGGCTCTGTTCTATCGATGCACAATGGGTAAACGGACAAGCGATTGTGGCCGATGGCGGTGGATTGATGCACTAGCATGACAGTTTTTTTACTCTGCAGAGCTGTTAATAAATCTGTTATCCGTAGACAATATAAGCTCTTCATAACCAGAAAGAATTTGGCGGCGTAAACTTCGCAAACAACGAACACTACTCAAGGATAACGAATCATGATTCAGTATGTAACGGTTGGTACTCGCAACCTCGATAAATCGGCTGCTTTTTTTGACAGTCTATTGCAGGAATTTGGGGCTACCAGAGTAATGGAAAACGAGCGAATGGTTTTTTGGATGCCTGCCGATGGAGGTCCGGGTCTGTCAGTCTGTTTGCCCTTCGATACAAATGAAGCAAGTGTCGGTAATGGCACAATGATTGCGTTAAGTGCGGCTGACACAGATCACGTGGATCGCATTTATAAAAAGGCCATTGAGTTAGGTGCTCAGTGTGAGGGTAAGCCCGGCAAGCGCGGTGATACTAGCTACGCAGGTTATTTTCGCGATTTGGATGGCAATAAATTTAACGCTATTTGCTTTATTTAAAGCGGAAACTCAGCCTCTCTTTTCTTCTAGAGTGCCTTGCCAGACGATAATAATTCCGGCAAGTAAAACCAATACAACGCCAAATAGGCTGGTTTTATCCGGTGTTTGTTCCCAAATTAGCCAATCCAACAGGCCTGCAAAGATAACTGAGAAGTAGCTGGTTGGGGCAACTACCGATGCTTTTGCATAAAAATAAGCTCTGGTATAAGGAATAAAAGCAAAGTACATTCCAAACCCAATAAGCAGAAGCCAAGGCAGGGCGCTATGGGGGATGGGTTGGTAATTGATAATAAAAAAAGGCACGGCGAACAGCAAAGAAATTAGAAAATAATAAAATAGTATTCGGGTCTCTGGCTCCTCTTGGCTGAGCACTCGGGTTAATACCATGGAAAATGCTAGACCGACTCCCGATAGTAAGCCGATTAAGTGCCACTGACTCAGGCCGTGCTGGGCAGGTCTGAGTATGACGATTACACCGATAAAGCCGACTCCCAGTGCCAGCCAGCGTGTTTTCGGTATGATGACATTAAACCAAAATAGCAGTATTAACGGGACTACCAATGGTGCGGAGTGTCGAAGTAGTGAGGCATCGACGAGAGGGATATGATTTAACGCATAGTAAAAAGCATAAAAGCTGAGACAGCCCGCAACCCCTCGGACAAGATGGCGCCATCGATGCCGAGTCCTCAAAGCAGAGATTCCATTTTTTGCCACCCAAGGCAGCGTACATAAAAAGCAAATCGCAAACTGAAAAAATACAATCGTTGACACATTAACTTGGTCGCCAATGTGCTTGGCAACGGCGGAAAGGCAGCTGCCAATGCCCACGGTAAGCAATCCCAGGCCGACACCTTTCATTAAACTTGGCGCTCTCTCCTTATTGTTAGGCGAGGTTTTTACGAGAGTCTTGCTGTTGATGATGCTGTCCAATGTGGCCAAGGAGGTGACGTATATTATCTTATAATAGGTTTATTTTACCTTAACTATGTCATGTTGCTCT
>JAJRPK010000473.1 GCA_024280785.1 Gammaproteobacteria bacterium | reverse complement strand
GATACTTAATTTTGAGAGAATTTACAACTTTGCCGCGTAGCGGCTCCGTTCAACAAGGCGCTGTTGTCGGATAATTCTTCCGGCACTTCGCGCCTCCAAAATTACCGCAAAGCGCGGCGTTATATAACCAAGGGTGCCAATGTCTGACTACCGATTTTGTGTTTCATTAAGGATTACTCATCCAAATATAAACCCAGATGAAATATCCAAAGTATTGGACATGAAACCGTCATTTTCCAGAATGGTTGGGGAAAATAGAACTACACCAAAAGGCCAAGTCTTAGATAGCATAAATAAAGAATCATTTTGGTGGGTAGCGCTCCATGAGGATAAATATTTATTCTCAAAAGATATTTACCTTGAAGATTTTCTTGCCAGTCAAAATCAACGCCTGCTTAATAGCGCACCATATTTTGGCAAACTAGTTTCCGAAGGTGGTTATGTAGAGTATTTTGTAGGTTGGTTTGCCAATGGTCAATTAGGCGCAACATTTGAGCCGTCGCTGTTAAAATCCACGGCCGAATTAAATATATCCATTGGTCTTGATATATATGCAGATGATGAATAGGTTACATAACAATGTGCGGCATGTTCACCCTGCGGGCTGGACTCGCGGCTGCGCCGCTCGCCCATGCGCACGGCGATATTCGTGCCGCTGCGCGCCACGAATATCGGGTCGGGGGAAATGAGCCAATGAGCTGCGCGCATCATCACAATATCACCCAGGAGAAGGAGACCCAGGTAAAACCGGGCTCATTTCCCCCGACCCGTTATGAATCTCAAGGACTATGCAATGAATAATTTTCAATTCACCATCTTTCTTTGCGTAGCGGTGATTGCGTCAAGTACAGTTAGTGCCAGCGATGAAGCCTATGAGCGGTCACTTAATACCGCCAATACAATTAGAGCTGCATGGGAGCTTCGTCGATTGTCGGAAAGCCTAGCTGAGGGAGTAGATACGCGGTGCTACATAGCTAAGCTCGCGGCGTTTCAAGCCGAGAGTTTACCGCAGTCGGCAAAATTAATATCCCAATATCCGAGCCCGAATAAAGACTCAGATGCATTTGCCGTCAAGAGCACCAATGAAACAATGAATATTTATCAAAACAATCAGGTTCAAAAAATTGCGGATGAATGTCGAGAAGGCCCTAATTCATACAAGCAAAGGCAATCGGACGGCTGCGCAGCCCGTTGCTTTGGGCGTTAGGTGCTTAATCGTATGCCAGTAGGTGTATATCGTCGGGTTATTCTTACGTCAAAGTGGGCGGTAAAATTCCCTCGATTAAAAAATCTATTCAGTGGCGCACGATGTAATAGATGGGAAGCAGAAATATGGCTTAAGTGGAGGCCAGAATTTGGATGGGAGCATTTATGTCCTGTTAGATTTTGTGATCCCTTTGGAATCATCCTGATAATGGATAAAGCAACGCAGCCCGTAACTTTTGATGAAGTTGTTCTAGCAAACGAACGAGACTACGATCATTATTATCCGGCAGTAGATCTTGAATATAAACCAGAAAACTGGGGGGTAGTTGAGGGTAAAATGGTCTGTATCGATTACGGAATCGATGAATCTGAACAGGTTATAAAGCAGAGGCAATATTATGAAGAACGGAGTAGCTAGCAATTTGGCACCATACAAGTGTGTCAACCGGATTCAGCACTACGTGCTTCTCCAGTTACACAGGCGTTAAATGCCATGTATGAATTCGAGAATGAAATAAGTATTGTGGCTGAGTGGGCAAAGAATCATCCTCTCGTCAAGAAAGCTTATTTTTTTGGTAGTCGCTATAAGGGAACTCATCGCGAGAATTCTGATATTGACATAGGAGTTGAATTGAATATTGGCCACGGAGATGAGTTTCTCTTATCTACATGGATTCACGAGTGCCAAGAATTAAAAGAAAGCCTTCAAGCTTTAACGAGTTACAAGCTTGATTTACAGTGGTATGAGAATCAGGAAGAAACACCTGATATGCACAACTATCTAAATGAGGCATCAGTTGTTATCTTCGAGTAAACATTTAACAAGTGTGGCAATGATCGCCCTGGCGGGCTGGACAGCTTTAAGCGCGGCTTCGCCACAAAGCTGCCCATTCCACAGGCGTTAGGCCCAAGAGAAAAAAAGAATGAAATTACCAAACTGGGTAGATGAACAACTTTCAAATGACTTACCTATTCTTCGTTCACAGGGTGAAGGCCAACATTTAGAATTTAAGGAAACCTTTCCACAAAATGTGCAGGATTTAGGAAAAGAAATAGCAGCCTTCGCTACCTCAAACCAAGGGACAATATTAGTTGGTGTTTCTGACGATGGTGATCTGGTAGGGCTTGAGGATGCAAAGAGTCAGAATGGAAGAGACAGCATCTTAAAGCGACTAGGAGGAATATGTAGTGGCACTGTTAAGCCAGCTATAACACCTACAGCAAAATTTGCGTGTGAAAATGAAGTAATTGTATTGGTTATAAGTGTACCGAAGGGAAAGCAGCCAATTTACTATAAGGGGAGTATCCCATACGTAAGGCACTTTACTGACTCTC
>JAJRPK010000472.1 GCA_024280785.1 Gammaproteobacteria bacterium | reverse complement strand
CCCTGAATCCGTTGAGAGTGGAAGCCCGTGGCAAGCCATGCACTCTACCGCGCCCTTTACATTAGCGGCGCTCACGCAAAATCTCAAACAATTGTGCTTTATTCGGTTCATCGTGATCGCATTTATGGCTCTTGCTGTAATTTACGGCAATGCCTTTTTGAATATTCAAGCGCAGATCCCCGCCATAGCCACCGTCATTGGCCTGCAAGCATCCCTTACTTTACTCACGCTTATCCGGCTGCGGTTAGCCCGCCCCGTTACTGAGCTAGAATTTGCCCTCCAACTTATTGCCGATGCCCTTTTCATATCGGCACTGACCTATTTTACCGGCGGTGCTACCAACCCGTTTGTGTCGTACTTTTTGGTACCACTGAGCATTGCCGCTGCAACTCTGCCCCGTTGGTACAGCGCTTCAATTGCCGGCCTTGCGGTTGGTGCTTATTCTTTACTGCTTTTCTTCTATCAACCACTAAGCTTTTTCTCTCATAGCCAGCACGGAGATATGTCATATGCAGCAGCCCAGCAGGCTGCATTTAATCCTCATTATTTGGGCATGTGGTTTAATTTTATAGTCAGCGCTTTGCTCATTGCGTGGTTTGTTTCTCGTATGGCCGAGGCTATTCGACGTCAGGAAAAATCTATTAACCAGCAACGAGAATCTCAACTGCACGATGAACAAATTCTATCCATAGCCACTTTAGCGGCGGGAACCGCACATGAATTGGGCACTCCGCTCAATAGCTTAAAACTGTTAATCGACGAACTGGAATACAGCTTAAAAGAGAAGTTAAACGAACAAGATCAAAGAGATATTACACTGATAAAATCTCAGATCGAAGAGTGTCGGTTAAGTTTAAAAAAACTGGTCTTAACTGCTCAACAAACCCAAGCGGGAGAAAAAACTGTTGTCTGCGTCGACCAATGGATGGACACTTGCATTGCCAAGTGGCATGCACTTCGCCCAGATGTGAGAGTCCTTTCAGATTTTGCGCCAGAGCAGCAAACAGCACTTATTCAATGCGACGAATCATTGGCGCAAGCAATAACCAACCTATTAAATAATGCGGCAAATGCAAGCCCCGGATACGTGGCCGTCAATATCTCGACTAGCACCTTAACACTGGAAAACGCAGCGGCTGACAGTGTCAACATTACTATTACTGATCGTGGTGCAGGGATACCCGACAATATTTTGCTCCAACCGATTAGGCAACCGCTGTCAGAACAGTCCGGCGGAAGCAATAAAGGCTTGGGGTTTGGATTGTTTTTATCTAATATCAGTATTAATCGCCATGGCGGTCAGCTTCGACTTAGTAATTTAGCTCAAGGTGGTGCCGAAGCCACTGTACAGATCCCTGTTTTTCATCGTTGACTCATTGACATTATTGATTTCAATGTAAATCGTTAGAGGCCTTATGCTACAGACCCATTTTTTGTTAGTTGATGACGACGAGGTATTTTGCTCGATACTCTCACGCTCATTAGAACGCCGCGGGGAAAATACGACATCGGCTCACTCAATTGACCAAGCTATTGCACTATGCAATGAATTACCCGCTGGATATCAAACCGCGTTTAGCCATGCTGTACTCGACCTAAATATGGGAAAAGAATCGGGGCTTTCATTAATTCCCCTATTATTACAAATCAACAGTGACCTTAAAATTATTGTACTCACAGGCTATTCAAGTATCGCTACTACTGTGGAGGCGATGAAACGTGGTGCCGTTAACTACTTGTGTAAACCTGCCTCGGCCGAAGAAATTCTTCAGGCCTTTGAAGAAAGCAATACTCAAAAATCCACTCTAGTTGACACTCCTATTAAACAACCTTCAGTTGACCGGTTAGAGTGGGAGTATATACAAAAAACACTAGCTGCAAATGCCGGTAACATTTCAGCTACAGCTAGAGTGCTGGGGATGTATCGTCGTACGCTGCAACGTAAACTGAAAAAGAAGCCTGTGCAGTGTTAAACAATCTAATCTAAAGTACGACCTTTATTCGCGGCAATACGCATGCGCAGCGCATTAAGTTTTATAAACCCTTCGGCATCTTTTTGATTATAAGCTCCTTCATCATCGTCAAAAGTAGCAATGGCTTCGTCGAATAAGCTTTCTGTCGATTTTCGTCCTACAACCGTAACATTACCTTTATATAGCTTTAGACGAACATCACCGCTTACATTCTTCTGAGAATCATCGATGGCAGCCTGCAACATTTTTCGTTCTGGTGACCACCAATAACCGTTATAAATCAATGACGCATAGCGCGGCATCAATTCGTCTTTTAAGTGCGCTACTTCACGGTCGAGGGTAATCGACTCGATAGCTCGATGCGCTCGTAACATTATTGTCCCGCCTGGAGTTTCATAACAACCTCTCGCCTTCATGCCAACATAACGATTTTCTACTATGTCGAGACGACCAATGCCATTATCGCCGCCCACTATATTAAGCTCTGCTAACACTTCAGCTGGCGTTTTTTGTATTCCGTTAATCGCCACAATATCGCCACGCTGGTAGCTAAGTTCAATATAGGTTGGAGTATCGGGCGCATTTTCTGGCGCGACCGACCAACGCCACATATCGTCTTCGGGCTCGGACCAAGGGTCTTCCAAGTTGCCGCCTTCGTAAGAAATATGCAATAAGTTCGCGTCCATAGAAAAAGGCGATTTCTTGCCGCGCTTCATTTCAACGGGAATATCATGTTTTTCACAGTAAGCCAACAATGTGTCGCGCGATGTCAAATCCCAATCGCGCCAAGGTGCAATAACACGAACGCCCGGCTTTAGCGCATAGGCACCCAACTCAAATCGTACTTGATCGTTGCCTTTACCGGTCGCTCCATGTGAAATAGCGTCAGCGCCCGTTTCGTTGGCAATTTCTATAAGACGCTTGGCAATTAATGGCCTCGCTATAGACGTTCCCAACAGGTACTCACCCTCATAAATTGCGTTGGCACGAAACATCGGATAGACAAAATCGCGTACGTATTCTTCGCGCATATCATCGATGTAAATCTCTTTAACGCCGAGCGCCTGCGCTTTAGCTCTTGCTGGCTCTACCTCTTCGCCTTGGCCAATATCGGCAGTAAATGTAACGACCTCACATTGGTAGGTCTCTTGTAACCACCTTACAATCACTGAAGTATCTAGCCCACCGGAATAAGCTAACACGACCTTTTTAACATCACTCATACTATTTTTTCCTACTTACCATTTAATCTTAATATTAATCTTTGCTCGTATTAGCTGTCAGATAGAAACACTATCTGCTACCAATGTTTATAACCGCAGCGTTTATAACCCGCTGACTTTTACTCTCAAAATTTGGGATCTTGGATAGAAGTGTGTAGTCTATCGAAAAAAGCGGCTGAAGGCACGGGCAGGAAGCTACCGATTAAGCGGTATTATCACTTAGAAAATAACAAAAAGGAGTTTCTTACAGAGATAAGAGCAGGTCGAAAAGCCAGACCGGAGAGAAAATTAGTTTATATCTTTTAGCACGTAGTTAGCACGTAGTTAGCACGTAGTTGACACATAGTTGGCGCATAGTCACCGCGTAGTTAGCTTATCCTTGGCCCGCTGCTCTTTAGAAATTCTTTCGCCCACAGTTTCAAGACGAAGGGTAACCCGACGATTCTGCTCTCGCCCCACGACCGTTTTATTAGTTTTTACCGGGAATCGTTCGCCATGGTAGCGAGTGGTAATCTGGTTTCTCGAGACCCCTCGCTTGACCAAAAACTCCGTCACAGCCTCGGCACGCAATTTGGATAAGCTTATATTATATGAGGTACTGTGAGTGTCATCCGTATGGCCATCGATGAAGACTCTGTCTAAATCTGTATCTGCCATAATATATTGAGCTATTAGCGCTAGCCATTCGAGCGTTTCCGGGGTCAGTTCCCACAAATCACTGTCAAAATAAACGCGAGACCGACCCAGCTGGTCGTAGCCAACCGGCATCAGCAATGCCAGGCATTGACGGTATTCAGAGTAAGCCTCTCGGAAGGTTATCGAAGACAGCGCCACTTCTATCGCTTGATCATCTCCGTACCATGAGCGGCGGGTAAAGAGCGGTGATTTACCCTTAAACAATTCAGCTAATAGCCGGGTAGACAAACCGTCCTCAAGCTCTACCGGTATCGCCCCTTTGGATACTTTGACCAAGCCCAAATCTGTTTTCTCTAACTCTGGGTTCCAACTAGGGGCAACAGAAGCTAATGACGCCTGCCCTTGCTCCATCGGGTTGGATACTGTTTCGAGATAAAACCGTAGGGGTCTACCTGCAGTTCGATCAAAAACCGCCCTACCAAACGAGGGAATCGGCTGAATTATCCGACATTTAAGTACCGACGAATTAGAAATCCAGAGCGCTTGGTCCATTCGCGGATGATAGGTCAGCGCTTGGGCAAATATAGAGGCCGCAAGCAGCCCCAGAATGGCGGTGGATTGAATCAAAATTTTCAAGGTAATAGGTCTTTAATCTTCAAATAGGACAATAAGCTATCTTCCGTTATCGGCAGACAACCCCCATATCTTTAACCATAGAAGCCATTTTTAACATTCGCCTGTCCAAATGTGCTATCTTTTCATCTAAATTAAAGGCCTTTAATGAATTCAGCAACACCGACCGTTACCCTTGTTCAACCCGACGATTGGCACATCCATTTACGAGATGGCCCAGCTCTTGCGCGCACGGTTAACGACGCAGCCAAGCAGTTCGGTCGTGTCATTGTCATGCCCAATTTGCTTCCGCCTGTTACCAACACGGTACAAGCACAGCAGTATCGTCAGCGCATTATTGAAGCTTTAGATCTTCAATTGACGCTCGACCCGTTAATGGTACTTTATCTTACTGATAATACTTCAGCCGACACCGTTCGACAGGCAAAGCAATCCGGGTTCGTTCACGCGGCAAAACTTTACCCGGCGGGTGCCACTACCCATTCAGATTCGGGCGTGACTGACATAAAGAATATTTATCCTGCACTAGAAGAAATGCAAAAAAATGGCTTGGTCTTTAGTATTCATGGTGAAATCACCGATAGCCATGTCGATATATTTGACCGCGAAGAAAAGTTTATCGATCAAATACTAACGCCATTGGTTAGTGACTTTCCCGAGCTCAAAATAGTTTTTGAACACATCACGACCCAACAAGCCGTTGATTTTGTTCAATCGGCCAATGACAATATTGCTGCCACCATTACCATCCATCACCTTTTATATAATCGCAATCACTTGCTCGCCGGCGGTATTCGCCCCCACTACTATTGCCTGCCCATTTTAAAACGCGAATTGCACCAGAAATCGCTGATACAAGCGGCAACAAGTGGCAACAAAAAGTTTTTCATCGGTACTGATTCGGCCCCACACCCGCAACATAGCAAAGAAAGTGCCTGTGGCTGCGCGGGCGCCTATACAGCTTTTGCGGCCATTGAGTTGTACGCTGAAGCCTTCGATTTGGCCAATGCAATAGATAAGTTAGAGGGCTTCGCCAGTTTTTATGGCGCCGATTTTTATCAACTCCCGCGCAATACTCAACTCATTACCTTACAGAAAAAAACTTGGCAAGCACCCAGCCACTTCGACATGTCGGACGATAAGTTAATCCCGTTAAGAGCACAGCAAGACATCCTTTGGAGTCTAATCGATTAATGAATGACGCTATTAATAATCCAGAACCAAGCGCCAATCCATCCGATTTAGAGCCTGCCAACGTCACACCAGCGTCTATCGCTGAACGTTTCCGCGGCTACCTGCCCATCGTCGTCGACATTGAAACGGGGGGGTTCAATGCGCAAACCGATGCCATGCTTGAAATTGCCGCAACCATTATCAAAATGGATGAACACGGAGAACTCCTGTGCGGCGAGACCTACAGTTATTACGTTAAGCCTTTTGAAGGATCCAATATTGACCCTGCTTCGCTAGAGTTTACCGGCATCGACCCTTACCACCCATTGCGGCCATCCCAATCCGAGCACGATGTATTACACGATATGTTTAAACATATCCGTGTCGAAATGAAATCTGTTGCTTGCAAACGAGCCATTTTAGTTGCCCACAATGCGTCATTTGATCAAGGGTTTTTAAATGCTGCTGTCGAGCGTTGCGGCATCAAACGCAGCCCGTTTCATCCCTTCTCCAGCTTTGACACCGTCACTCTATCGGGCCTTGCGGTTGGGCAAACGGTTCTGGCAAAAGCCTGTTACGTCGCCGGCATCGAATTCGATAATAAAGAAGCCCACAGTGCGAGATACGACACAGAGAAAACAGCCGAGCTCTTTTGCCATATTATCAATAGGTGGAAGCACTTAGGTGGCTGGCCACTCATCCCCCCCCACAGTCCGGGTGATGCTACTTCCGACCCCGGTGCATAAGCCTTATCGTGGTAATTGAGCAGCCATCTACACAGCCTCTTAATGTCTACAAAACTCACAGTCAACCTGTCAATTAGTTAACACTAAACGTAATACGAATAATCTGCAGTTGACAATGGTTATCGTTTGTATAAACTTAGGTAGTATCTACTCACTATTCCCAGCGAATTGCCATGTACATATGCGTTTGCAATAAAGTCACTGATGAACAGATCCGTAAAGCGGTAGCTGGTGGCGCTCATTCGGTGAAGACTTTGCAGCATTCACTAGGCTTGGGAAAACGTTGCGGTAGCTGCCTCACAATGACTCGTTCTATTCTCAGCGAGTCTCTCGATGATTTACTCAACAGTAATCCAGATCTTTATTACGCCGCTTAGCGCAAAATTAGCGTATCACGACCTCCCTTATCTAGACGATTCAGTACCGGCTCCATCGAGCTGGCCTCTTATTCCTGCTCTGCATCCACATTGAGTAATATTCGCAGCGGCGATATTATTGAATCGAAGCGGTTCTCATTATCACTAAGATTTCTATTTTTCTATATAAATCAATAGCTTGCCTTGACATAATGATCGTTTCGGCCCAGAATCTACAGCCACTACCGTCGAGGCTCTAGCAACCGTAAATCGCACCATAAACATGGTTATAGATATAACTACAACCGGCTGGTAAATATCTCAACGACCGCATGCAAATTAACCAATCCCGAAAGGCAAATCCATCATGAAAGGCGACTCTAAAGTTATCGAGTTTCTCAATACCATCCTAGGTAACGAGCTTGTAGCGATAAATCAGTATTTTTTGCACTCTCGCATGTATAAAGACTGGGGCTTAAAAACATTGGCCGATCACGAGCACGGCGAGTCTATCGATGAAATGAAACATGCCGACTCACTGATTGAACGTATTTTATTTTTAGAAGGACTACCCAATCTTCAAAGTTTGGGTAAATTGATGATTGGTGAAAACACACAAGAAATGCTGGAGTGCGACTTAAAATTAGAGATGTCGGCTATTATCGATTTGCGCGAAACCATTGTTTACTGTGAAAAAATTCAAGATTTTGTCAGTAGGGATTTAGCTCAATCTATTCTGGACTCAGAGGAAGAGCATGTTGACTGGTTAGAAACCCAAGTTGGCCTTATAGCTAAAGTAGGCATTGAAAACTATCAGCAAAGCCAAATGGGCGAATAGTTGCTTTGCTCGATCCAGTAGATAAGCTAAATGACTAACAATTTCAGTAACGGTGCAAGCTATTTACTTAAAGGTTTTCGCTTACTAAAAAGACCTCGTGTTCTGCCGTTAGTCCTTATCCCCGTACTGCTTAACATTGCGTTGTTTTACTTAGGAATAGACTACCTTTACGACTCTTTCGACCAATGGCTCAATGGCCTCCTCAACAGAATTCCCGATTGGTTGAGTTTTATAAAATGGCTGCTGTGGCCACTTTTTTCACTATTTATTCTGCTATTACTCGCCTACGGATTCACCTTTATCGCCAATCTAATTGGCTCACCGTTCTACGGGTTAATAGCCGAACAGGTAGAAATTATAGCAACGGGAAAATCAACCGACATCCCTCTAACACTAAAATCTATTCTTAGCATTGCGTTACAATCCATTGGTCGGGAGGTTCAAAAATTAGTACAGTATTTACTGTGGCTCATTCCCTTGCTAATCCTTTCTGTCATCTCTTTGATTATTACTCCACTAGCCACCATCATGCCATTTATTTGGTTTTTATTTGGCGCGTGGATGCTGGCGGTTCAATACATTGATTACGCTTACGATAACAACCAAATAAATTTTTCGAGTTTAAAAGCCGACCTCAAATCTGATCGCACTGCCGCTCTTGGATTTGGCGCTATAACTACTTTAGCGTCGATGATTCCCTTGCTTAACATACTTACCATTCCAGCCGCCGTATGCGGTGGAACCTTATTTTATGTCGATCGCCTGGCAACTAACAATACGCCAACAAAGTCTAACCAGACTACAGCGCTAAAGGAGGGCTAAAGGAAGGCTAAAAACAAGTTAAAGACAAAGTGATTTGATTAAGTGTTAAACCGATAGGCAGGCCAAGACATTAGATATAAACACCGCGTCTAATTTAGCAACTCTAGCGGCGGCTGCTCACAGTGCAGTTTTTCGCCCAATAATTCCTCTATATCCAGCAACATAAAAGAATCATCTTCGCAGGCTAGACTTATTGATGTTCCTTCAGCTCCCGCGCGCCCTGTTCGGCCAATACGATGGACATAATCTTCCGGGTCTTCTGGCAAATTGTAGTTCACCACATGACTAATACCCTCGACATGAATACCTCTACCGGCGACATCCGTCGCCACTAACACTTTTATTTTGCCTTCTTTAAACTGTTTTAACGTGCTGGTTCTTTTATTTTGCGCTATTTCACCGGACAGTATTCCGCATGATATGCCAGATTTGCGTAGTTTATCGAACAACCATCGCGTTTGGTCTCGTCGATTGGCAAAAACTATAGCGCTGGTCACCTCATCGGCGTTCAGCAAGTTTTTCAACACATTAAACTTGTCGACAGCCCCCACCATGTAGACCTTTTGATCCACTGAAGAAGCGGCTATATTGTCGGGCTCCATCTCAATACGAACAGGGTCTATGGTCCACTGCTCCGTCAAGCTCATGACATCGTCGGTAAACGTCGCGCTAAACAATAATGTTTGCCGCTGATCCTTCGGTGGAGTCGCACGTACAATCCGCTTAACTTGTGGAATAAAGCCCATATCTAACATTCTATCGGCTTCGTCGATAACTAATATTTCCACCAAGTCCAATCTTAAATCTCGCCGAGTCATAAAATCTATCAATCTGCCGGGGGTCGCCACAACGATATCGACCGGCTTTCGCTCGATGCGTTTAAGTTGGCCGCCATAATCCATCCCGCCAATCAACAGCTCTACCTGCAGATCAGTATACTTAACCAGTTCGCGCGCATCACTGGCGATTTGCATAACTAGCTCTCGGGTTGGCGCGATAATAACAACGCGTGGCTCACCGGTGTAACGTTTTTCTTCAATAGGGTTAATCAGCAAATCATTGATGGCCGTTACCAAAAAGGCCGCCGTTTTACCGGTTCCTGTTTGCGCTTTACCTATCGCGTCAAACCCATCTAATGTGTGAGGCAAAACCTCAGCTTGTATCGGCGAGCAATATTCAAATCCCAAATCGGCAATTGCCTGCATCAGGGATAGCGGTATGTCCAAGTCGTGAAACCGGGTAAACCCCTCTTTTTCTGCCACGATAAATTGATTGAGACTCCATGGCGGCGCAGTTTTTTTCTCGCGGCGCGGGGTGCTTTTTTGCCTTTGGGGTTTTTCTACACTGCCATCTGTACTGTTCTTAGCGGATCGCTTTACACCGGAACTTTTGGCAGCGGCCTTATTTTTACCAGAATAAGCACGAGAGTCTTTTGCCAAATTTTGGTCAGCTGAATGGTCATGCGTAGATTTAGCTTCTCCACCAGACGCTTTGCTCGATTTTTTTGACCCGAACCACTTACTAAACAAAGTATTTTCTCTTCATTTGTCAGCTAAAGCCTTTGCTCTAGCTACCTATATTATGAAAACCCCCATTGTGAACAATGTGGATAACGCCTCTTGACTTGCGGTAAAAGCTACACAACTCTAATTTTGAGAAAAAATACTTGTCGCGCCGAAGAACAGAGTGGCGCGCATTGTATGCGAATTTTGGCCTTCTCCCTAAAAACCACCGCAAAACCGGCAAAAAATGTATTATTAGACGTTAAAAAGCCCCGAAACCGAGGCTTTTTAACTTTTATAGAAAAAATCTAAGCATTACTGCTATATAAGAGAGGGGCCTTAATCATTCGACCTTGCCAACCCTGGAGCATATCGCAGCAAACTATCTCAGCCATCGTTCAGCCATCGCGCGAGCCACCGAGCCCCCTGACCAACCAATAATCTACACTGACGTACCGCCCACCGCCATAAAAAAACAGCACCATCAACATCGCAAAATAGGTAGCAGAGAATTCGATGCCATTCTTCAGCACAGTAAAATTCCCCGCCTCCGTCAACCAAGCATAATTACCGTGCTGTTTGAGCAGGCCTATAGCCGCCGCTTTACGCTCTCCCCCTAGTTCTATAAGGTCCATCCGCCATTCCCAAGGCACCGTGAGTTTAGCTTCTGGCAGAGCGTGCCAACCTTGATCCCAATGGGCGGTTGTCGCCGCGATAATCATCGTAAACATCAAAGGTAAGCTAAATAATCGAGTGGCTAAACCAAATAACAGCAACCAGCCACCTAATAGCTCAGACCAGCCTGCCAGAAACGCCAGCAGATCGGGGGCGGGTAGGCCCAAACCCCAATCTGGATTGCCAAACCAACTCACCACACCTGGATCCGCTAAAAACATCTGAAAGAAGCTGACATCCTCGGCGCCGAGCTGTAACTTGCCATATCCCGCCAATATAAATATCGGCGCCAAATAAACTCTTAACAGTAGTAGCGGAAGACCGTCGAAATAAGAGAGCTTTTTTACTATCGAATCAAATAACGTCACCATGGTATGGACCTCTAAATTATTTTGGTCTGATGTAAACCTTATTTTTGTCTTGATTGTCGTTTTATATTATCGCCTTGCTAGAGATCAACCTTGCAAGTCTTTTCTCATCGCGAGCCTTAAGACCTTAACTTGGAGGAAAAGTTGCTATCAACAGAGGTAGCAATGCCACATTCCGTTACGATATCGCTTTTAAAATGACAATTTCACCGCGGCTACGAGGGACAGTAACACAATATTTATCACCATCACTTTCGCCGTACTAAGCGAAAATTAGGCTGTTCAATTACCATACAATGCGGATAGAATACGGACTTAAATATTAATCCGATGGAGACTGCGTCAAATAGCTCCGCCTACTCATAAAAACGACCCGCGGGTGACTCAATATAGCTCGATTTATTGACTCGAGCCCGTCACTGTCTTGTAATTAGCGGTATGGTTAATGGCGATTAGAAAGACGGCGCTTAATGTTAAATAGCACTTGATGATAACAGCGGCTAGTTTTATCGACACTACTAGAGCACTGCAGCATGTACAAGGCAATTAAATAATCGATAACTCCATTAATAATTCAGGTCATTTAATACTATGGAAGTGAGAGCATCGAATTCAAATAACAACTCCGAGCTAAGTTCTACAACCCTAACCATACTGTCTGACAGTGCCAATGAAATTGCGCTTGTTCAGCACATGCTGGCTATGAGCACGCAACCGAACTTAGAGCTTCAAGTAATATCGCATACCTACTTTTCAGCTTCCTCGTTGCTAACATCTTCAGTCATACTCTTGGACAGAAATTTTGGTAACCGCCCTTATATCGATACTCTTGTCGAACTAGATAACATTAAATTAGATGGTGCCAAATTAGATAGTGTCGAATCAGATAGTGCCTCGGCCCAAGCTCATCAACCGATAATTTTACTTTTATTAGACGAAGAACACCTTGCCGACGATCTTGAAAACTTAGCACAAGCAATAAAGTTAGGCGTCGAAAATTTTATTCTAAAATCGGAGTTATCGTTAAAACGGCTACTAACATATATTGCCATTGCTAAGTGTCCTCCGGCTAAATGCCCTCCGATAACGGCAACAAAATCAACGAGTGATATGCCAGTCACTCGCAATAACCCAACAGAACCCAAGCCGAAAAACCAATCAACTTCTGAGACTACGCTCTCTTCTTTTGATCGACCGCCAGAAACAGTAGCATCCGACTCTACAGATGCGGCCGTATTAATGGACGAAACAGAATCACAGCACATCCACCAAATAACAATCGACTTGGAAAATCAGCGCGTACATTTAAGCCAAGCAGATAACTCTATTTTGACCGAAGAATCAGAATCGATGCTCAGCATAGAGCAATGGTTGCAATTATTAGACAGCACCGGCGCCGCTGACTTTGAACAAATGTTAGATCGAGCTGGTCAATTTCAGCCTGTCCCAAAAACCATCGTTTGCACAATCAAAGCAAAATCTGGCGCAATATATCCTGTCGACATCAATGAAATTCAAATCAAAGAAAATGGTCAGGGGCGAGTGGTTGGCGCTAGCGCACAACTCATTATTGGCAGTACCGTACTTAAAACCGGATCAGAGCATATCGACTCTTTAGCTGGCTTCGATAATTTAGGCGACGGCCTCAACTTTCACATGGTGGATAAAGTATGGATGAACCTGGCTCAATCTTTACCCATTATGTGTTTACTGCTGGACGATACTGGCCACATTGTCCGCGTTATCAATGGCGACCCTTCGACCCAGTCCAACTTTCCACAAGCGCATGTTGGCCAAACACTATCCGATCTGTTAGCCATTGAATCGTTGGATAATCACGTAGAAGCGATAGACAAAACATTAAACACAGGCAAAGCACATCAGCAGACTATCGCCTATACAGGACCTCAGGGGATTCGCTGGCTCGACACCCACATCACTAAGCTGCATGGCGACTTGGGTTTATCTCGGCAAGTTGTTTGGAGCGCTTTCGACGTCACCACCACAAGACAAACTTATCAAGAATTACTAAAAAATCATGATACGTTAACAGATATGTTAAACGATGCTCCTACACTGTTTTATCAAAAAGACACAGAGGGTCGATACCAAAGGGTTAACCGCACATTCTGTGAAACGTTTAATGTACGAGCCGAAGTCATAGCGGGTCGGTACGACAACGAAATATTTAGCGGCTCCGCAGCAACCCAAATGACCGAAGAGGACTCACAACTCATTGAGCAGGGCGGCGATGCTTATTACACTCAAACCAATAAAATTAACGGTAAAAACTTTACTGTCCATTGGCACAAGTTTGCACTTCGCAGCCAAGGTAGCGGCGACGTAGAATCTATTGCCGCATTTGGTTTCACCAAAGAAGACGAGCCAACAGTTAAACAAGCAAACACGACCAACGCGTCGACAGAACAGATCCCAACTATCGGGGTTCCGCCACTGGCTTCAACAGCTGTCCCTAGCGGCGCCATCGGCCAAGACTTTAAAATGATCATCAATAGTATTGTTGGTTATACAGAAATGGCATTATCACAAAAAATCGTCGGTAGAGAACACAGGGTAATCGAATATTTAAATCAACTGGTTAGTACTGGCGAGAATGCCAGAGAGCTCATCATTGAGTCCTCTGCAAATAAACACGAAAACGCTAAAAAAGAAAACGTTGAGCTCAAGCCGTTAGTAAAAGATATCGTCCAAATGCTGCAACCAACATTGCCAGCATCACTGATTTTTCAAACAGATATTGAAAACGCGCAAGGTAAAGCATCTTTATCTCCCGTTAGATTTCAAAGAATGGTCATGCAATTACTCATTAGCGCAAGAGATAGCGCCAAGCCCAGCGGG
>JAJRPK010000471.1 GCA_024280785.1 Gammaproteobacteria bacterium | reverse complement strand
CATCAACCTGAACACCAACCTGTTCATCGACAATGGGGATCGATTCGGGCTCAGAGATGTCAGCTTCCGGCGTCGTATCATTCACTTGTAGTGTTGAATGAGTTAATTTGGCTAACAATCGAGCCAATGTCGACCTCATGTCAGAGCGAGACACAATCATATCGATGGCGCCGCGCTCCAATAGAAATTCACTTCGCTGGAATCCTTTAGGTAATTTTTGCCTAATAGTTTGCTCTATGATATTCGGCCCGGCAAAACCTGCTCGCGCATTAGGCTCAGCGACGTTAATGTCACCCAGCAACGCCAGACTCGCTGAAACACCACCGTAAACTGGATCAGTCATCACCGATACATAGGGAATAGAAGCCCGCCGCATTCGCTCAAGTACTGCACTGGTCTTTGCCATTTGCATAAGAGAAATAAGTGCCTCTTGCATCCGTGCACCACCTGTTGCCGAAAAGCAAATCATTGGGCATCCTCGCTCTAACGCTACGTTGGCAGCGCGAGTAAACTTTTCGCCAACCGCATACCCCATAGACCCTCCATGAAAATTAAAGGCAAAAGCAACGGCGACTACCGGCATTCCCATTAGCATTCCTTCAAAGGCAATTAGCGCATCTTTCTCGCCGGTTGCTTTTTGCGCCTGAGATATACGGTCTTTATATTTTTTAACATCTTTAAATTTAAGCCGGTCTATCGGTTCAATCTCTACCGCCAACTCTACTCGCAACTCTTCATCAAGAAAAATATCCAAGCGACGACGCGCATCAATTCTCATATGATGATTGCATTTGGGGCAGACATTTAGATTGCGCTCTAGTTCAGGCCGATAAAGCACAGCATCACAACGAACACATTTTTTCCACAGCCCCTCGGGAACCGTAGACTTATGCTCACCCTCATCGCTTTGGCGTGAGACAAAAGAAGGCTTAATTTTATCTAACCAACTCATAACCTTAACCAACCCCGTTACTTATACATTGAATAAATTGTGTCGCTGACTTAGCTAGCCAGCGGCCTGATTTTCATTTCAACCAATACTACACCTGTATATTGATACCAGAATCTTTCCACCCTGCGCCTTGTTAGCTCTTTTCACTATACAACCATCAATAATTTTTAAAAATTGACCAAGCCATTGTGCATAAAAATCAGCCGCACTGTCATTTAATTAACTCCAGCTGCTATATCTTTTACAATGGTTGCCAGCCGATTGTTGATAGCCTCTATAATTTGCGGCCGATCGCCCTCTACTTGATTAGCCTGCTCTTCGCCTCGCGTAGAAATACCGGAACAGTCTGCAACGGCATTTACCAACACGCTGCCGACTATCACTCCGTCCGCATAACGGACTACTGCCGAGGCAGAAGCCGCATCTTTAATCCCAAAGCCGACACAAACAGATAGTTCGGTGATCTGCTTAATGGCTTGAACTTTGCGATTTACCTCATCTGTATCGAGATGGCCCGCACCAGTGATTCCTTTCAAAGAGACGTAGTAAATATAACCCGTCGCCATTCGGCAGATCTCTTTTGTTCTTATTTCAGAGGTCGTCGGCGCAATAAGAAAAATACTGTCTATCTGGTGCTGGCTGAGAATTCCATTTAATTCACTTGCCTCTTCAGGCGGCATATCCACGGTAAGAACACCGTCTACACCAGCAGCCGATGCCGTTTGAGCAAAGTTTTCGTAGCCCATAACCTCGATAGGATTGGCGTATCCCATTAACACTACCGGAGTCTCCGAATCATTTTCTCTAAATTGTGCAACACTGTTAAGCACATCTCGCAAACTAACACGGTGTAGTAAAGCCCGTTCATGAGCTAATTGTATAACGGGCCCCTCAGCCATGGGGTCAGAAAAAGGAATTCCCAACTCAATAATATCAGCGCCGGCTGCCGTCATAGCATGCATGGCAGGTACGGTGGCTTCAAGCCACGGGTCACCGGCGACAATGTAGGGAACGACAGCCTTTCGGCCTTTAGCCTTTAATTGCGCTAAACACGATTCAATACGACTCAAAAAACTTACCCTCTTCTTTTCTGCCTGTTTTTTCTAGCTATCGATTCTAACTACCAATTCTAACTATGGCCCAAATACTATCTAACTACCTTGACTCGTTATTTTCAACAATAACTAACTCACTTGAGTTGCTGTCAAAGAGTAATATTGTCGATTTCAGCAACTGTTAAAATGTCTTTATCGCCACGGCCCGAAAGGTTAACCAGGATACTTTTTTCGGGAGTTAAGTCACGAGCCAGTTTAGCGGCATAGGCTAACGCGTGACTCGATTCTAATGCGGGCATAATCCCTTCTATTTTAGTCAGTGTACGGAAAGCATCCATCGCCTCATCGTCATTTACCGCCACATAATCGACTCGCCCCTGATCTTTCAACCAGGAATGTTCGGGGCCGACACCAGGGTAATCCAACCCGGCAGAAATAGAGTGCGTCTCTATTATTTGCCCATCATCATCTTCCATCAAATAGGTACGGTTGCCGTGCAAAATACCGGGGCGACCCTCATTTAGCGGAGCCGCATGCTTGCCTGTTTCTATTCCCAACCCACCAGCTTCAACGCCGTACATCGCTACCGACTCGTCATCTAAAAAAGGATGGAACAAACCAATAGCGTTAGACCCACCACCTACACAGGCAACCAGGAAACCAGGGAGGCCGCCCGTTTGCTCTAACATTTGAGCTCTTGCTTCTCGCCCTATCACCGATTGAAAATCACGCACTAATTGCGGATATGGAGCCGGGCCCGCGACCGTACCGATAATATAAAAAGTATTCTCTACATGAGTCACCCAATCACGCAATGCCTCATTCATCGCGTCTTTGAGCGTTCGACTGCCCGACGTCACCGGAATAACCTCAGCACCCAGCAGTTTCATCCGATACACATTTAACGACTGCCGCTTAATATCTTCGGCACCCATAAACACATGGCATTCCATACCAAAGCGAGCAGCAACCGTTGCCGTGGCCACCCCGTGTTGCCCTGCACCGGTTTCAGCAATAACTCTGGGCTTGCCCATATATTTGGCCAGCAAAGCTTGACCGATCGTATTGTTAATTTTGTGCGCGCCAGTATGGTTGAGATCTTCACGTTTGAGGTATATTTGAGCGCCCCCCAATTGCTGACTCCATCTCTTGGCATGGTAAATAGGCGACGGACGCCCGACATAGTGCGCCAGGTCCGCATCAAACTCCGCCTGAAACGCCGAGTCATTCTTTAACCTTTGGTAAGTTTCCTGTAATTCATCTAGCGCATAGATCAATGTTTCAGAAACAAACCGACCCCCGTAAATT